>CAMPJM010000249.1 GCA_946886805.1 uncultured Flammeovirgaceae bacterium
TATTGCTATTTTACTTCTCATCACAATCCCTAAAGCATAATCCGGATTTAAGGAACGATAAAAATGCTGCCGTATTATTTTTGCAGTCTGCGCCCCCGATAGAAACGGAAACCCGGCTAAGGGAAGGTTTTTCGTGCGAGAGCGGCGTCCCGACACGTACCCGGGAGAGCAGTTGGAGAGAATAGCGGGAATTTGGCGCCCAAAACTTTGTTAGATCGTGGGTAAGATTGAAAGCAAGAGGAGGAAATATTCGTAGAAGGGTTCAAGCATTTTTCATGGAGCTACTTCAAGCCAAATCAATGAACTGGTGTATTATTTATAATGACTACCAAGATCCTTCGGATCAAGCAATTTTTCTGGGGAGGTGCATTTTCAAGCCCGAAAATGAAAGATTCGGCTGTAGTTTTGAGGATCCCGGAACAAGTCCGGGAACCTGTGTTATGGTTTTGTTTTTTACTTATTCAGGCTTCAGTAAAACTGTAAAAAGGTAGAATGATTCCTAACGTAGACAAATAAATAGAAGCACGTTCCCGGATTTCATTCTCCGAATCGAGTCCGGAGTTTTTCGGACCGGGATCCCTTTGTTTTACCTGTGATTTAGGACGCCAATTCTTCAATAGTAAAAATATTTGACATTTATCCCCAACTTTTCCGCTTGATCCGATCCTTCTCCGTATCCAAAGTCCGGGGAAAGCTGTCCCTATCCATGGCGTGTTATACGAATGTTGGCAGAAGCTCTCCTTTGCTCAACCATGTCCGCCAGGTTGGCGGATCTAGGTTTGGTAAACCTTCCAACCTATCAAATAAGCTTTACCAAACCTTCTCCATTTATCCCATATATTTATTGTTAATAGCTGTCATCAGTGCTTTATCAAACCCTAGTGAGGTTTAGCAAAGCGGTACAAATGTCCTTTTTTTCGGAATAGCTGAGTAGTTACAAAAATTTTAAATAAAACGCGTCAATCGGATAGAGACGCAATAAACCGCGTCTTGGGGATTCCTGCAACACCCGGGCAATTGCTTTTAAAAGTAAAAGAAGCTTCAATGAACTACTCATCCGTTCGTACGGATGGATACTAATGATCGGGAGCCGTGTTTCCTTTAATTCGGAATATCATAAAGGCAATTTCTGCACTTCCCGGATAATTGCTACTTGATATCTTGTATCATTTTCCGTGAAAAGTACCCCAGCAGCGCTACCATACCAATTATAGCTGCCCATATCCACAATTTGGTGTTAAAGAATTCCTCTTGAATATTTTCTGCTTTTGGGATTTTCCTTATAGCATTTATTTCAATTGCCCTTGGATGCGCCGCTAACCTATCACTAAAATACTTGAGGTCATATTGAGGCAAAGGAGTATTTTTATCGCCAAACCGTAGCACATAGGCTTTCTCTTTTTGTAGATCAGCAATTAACGTTCGAGCTACTTGAAATACCTCTACAGATTCTATAACCAAGGGTGGATTATCTTTATTGTCAATAATCAGAAAAAGCTCTTTGACAAAAATGTTGTCCAGGTGAAATATATTTGACCTACTTGATTTTAATTCTAAAGAGGCAATGTTTTTGAAAACAGGTTTCTGTTTATTAAATGTTCTTGTGAATAATTTAGCATCTCTGAGGTAATATTCAGGCCCGGTTATGTTTAATTTTATTTGATCAGCGTATTGTGGAAATTTAAATGCCATGCTAATGTAGCTTTTTTTATCAATGCTATCAGTTTGTTGTAGAACAGGAGAAGGAAGTTCTAAGTAGTTTGCTTTAGCAAAAGAAGTATCGAAATATCCTGCTTTTAAAACCCTGATGGGCAGGGATAGTGAATCATTAATATCCAAACGATAATATTCGTAGTCGCTCAAAGGAAAATAGAGGATCTTAACTTCTTCTGTTTCATGATTATTAAAAAGCGATTCTAATTCATAATTATCCTTAATGCTATACCAATCAGCGTTATTATCGCTCCCGCTCAATTGTGCTGTTTTTCGTACATCTGCATTTTTTATTACCAGGCCAATGTTATCTATCTTGCTTTTATCAGCATTCCTAATCACCAACCTTGTGCAACAGCCCGGGATTTTTTCATTCTCTATTATCTCATAATTATGAAAGGTCTCGGTTGAAATATAAGGCCTTTCATGTTTGAGCAAATAAGGTACTTCATTATTCTCTGTATCGTAGATGCGGATATCAGAAAAGTTTTGCTTTAAATGCGTAGTAATTTCCGGCGTCAGCAGGATGGAATAAAAGCCATTCTCTGCCACTTTGTTAATACTGGCTTCCATTTCAAAAGATTGAGCAATCCCTTGGGATCCGCCAATGAAGAAACTAACAAAAAAAGCTACGGCTATTCTCATAACTTCTCGACTACGTCAGCCTCGTTTTCCAATAATAAATTTTTTAGCTTCTGATACATAAATGAAACCACCAACAATAAGACGCCCAAACAAATAAACGCAGCAATTTTACCTCCCTCAGAAATTCCTCTTATATCAAATATGAACAATTTTAAAAGAATAATAAAAAACACCGACAACGATATTACCCTTAAATCTTTGATCTTTTTCCGCATGCCAATAGACATCAGAATAAAAGAACCAATTCCCCATAATATTGGGTACCCTATTTTCTTATTTTGACTAATAATTCCTTTTACTTCTATTCCTGGCCCACTATTCAACAATAATACGGCATGATCTAACTCCGCACTGCCAATAAAGAGAGCGGCAAAAGTTAGGTACCAAAGAAAGTATTTTCCTTGGGGGGACTTGATGCCAAATATCTTCTTGATATTCCTGAAAGCAATCACCAGTAGAGCCACTGCAAAAATAGCAATCACATAGTGAAATAAATGATTTCCCAAAGTAGTTGAACCACCATATAAGTAGTCGTTTCTTACAATTGATATTTCGCTAGTGTAAAAAGAAATGTATGCTATGGTGCCAAAGATGCTCAAAACTATAGCTCCTATGGAATAAATTGAAGAACTCTTTCTACTTAAAATAAGTGAGAAACATAATATAAACAAAAGGTTATAGCTTCCTCTGATGACATTTCGAAAGCTTAGCAATTCTACATTGGCATTTAAATGAAAATTCAACTCCAATAGAAAGGAAACATATAAAAAGACCAGAAAAGCAGCCGATAATATAGGTTTATAAACCGAAATGTCTATGCTATAAAGCTTAATTTGTTCTTCTTTCTTAAGTAGATGAAGCGTAAGACCGATACCTGCTAAAGAAACAAAACTTGTGACGAAAGCCTTGTTAAACAAAATATTTAAGGACGAAGCATTACTGTAAATAACTTCCCAATCCATTAACAAACTTATGACCATAAGTCCCATGACTACAATAGAAGATAACTTGATTACCTGCATTCCTGATTTTTGAGACAACCAAAGCAATAAAACTGCCTCTAAAGACCAGAACAAGGTGATGTAGTTGCCTTCCAACTGAACAGGAGCAGCCAAACTAATGAATGTCAAAACCAAGCCAATGAGCAAATAAATAACATTCAAATCTGCCCTTTGGGTTTTATATAAAGTAAAAGCAAAAACAAAATTAAATAGCGCAATGAGAGCGGTAAACAGTCCTAGAAATAAGCCATCCTGAATGTTTTGTAAAATAATCATTCCAGCAGAGTAGTAAAGAAATGTATTACTCAACAAAATCGAAATCTCTATGGCTTTGAACTTCCGCTTCGCTTTGATATTGTTGAGAATATTCATCAAAAAGAATATCACATAAAAAAGTGTGGCAAAGATCAATGCGCCTGAATAAGGGGCGTTTGGTTCATTTACAACCTCCTTGGTAAGCCATCCGCCATAAAGGATGATGGTGAATAAGTAGGAGATAATATTTAGCAAATTCCACTTCTTGAAATAGGCCAACACCAACATTCCAATATTAAGAGTCAGGATATAAGTGAACAGCACTATATAATTTCCAGATCCTGTACTGACCATAAAAGGAGAGCCAAAGCCACCAATTATAGCCAGTACGGCCAGCTCCTTTCTGTCATAGGCAATGGCTAGTAAAACGGAAAAGGCGGTTATCAATACCATGATAAGAAAAGCTGCGGTTTGGCTAAGCAAGCCATATTCATGGAAAGCTATAGCGATAGAAAAATAGAATATGGCCATTCCCCCTCCTACTAATACCGAGCTGAAAGCTTTAAATTTTTCTTTGGTTTTATGCGCAAACCCTACCAGTATTCCACCGCAGACTATCCCTATGAACACCCTGCCTATTTCATTGATCCAATCCTGATCGATAGCGTACTTTACAAAAAAGCCTATGCCAAGCACCAAAATTCCTATTCCAACTTTGTTTATCAAATTCTCGCCAATAAATTTCTCCATGTCATTTCTTTCAAAGAAAGAAGGCTTTGGTTCTTTGGCGACAACAGGTGGTTTTTGTGGAGCCGGTATGTTTGTTGCTGCCAGAGCAGGCCTTTTATCTTCCACTACAACAGGGGGCGGAACAAATACAGGCTTTTTATCTGCTATTTCAGGAGATGCAATTGGATGTATCGGTTTCTCTACCCAAGGAACTTTTACAGTATTTTCCTCTATCGGTTTGATCTTTTCAACTTCTTTAAGTGCTATTTTTAACTGTTCTATCTGGGAACTAAGTTGAACAATTCTTTTCTCCAGACTGCTTTTACCATTCACTATTATAACAATAAGAACAATGGTTAATAGAAGTATAAGTATTTCCATGGGGATAAAGATATCCTAAAAAATATTAGATTTATCATCAAAATTCAGTCAAAGATTACCTGACCTTATTTATTATTAACGACATTAAAATATTTCGTCATTTGAACGGCGGAAATGGCTTATCAAACTTCTGCATTCCATCGATGGGGATTCCCCCATCGGGATGCCTTTGGCACTGATCTTCTCCCGAACGCTTTCGGGATTCGTCAGGAATGACGTTTTTTGATGCTGAGTAGTGACAAAGCGTCAATGAATCAATAATCCGATATTTCTTAATCAAAAACTTTTGGAAGGCTAAAAAACAGATCATTGTGGCTCGAAGCGATTTTCCGCTTCTTCTCGTAGTGATTCGGCTACGCCGTAGGCATGGCTATGCCAAAGCCAAATCTACGCAGGCTTCCATAGCTGCAGCCTTCGTAATTTCGACTTAGCCATAGCCATACTTATGAGGATTTACTTGGATTTCTTAGCTTATTTTAGGAATCATTCTGCCTTGTCACAGTTTTACTGTTGCCTCAATCACTGAACAATCAATCCATAACACTACTCCAAGAGCTGTCCCCTGACAGCTCTTCCCTATCCATCTGGATTTTAAATAAAGGTTTTGCTACGATTTCCTTATTTTTGCAAAGACGCAATAAACATAGGAGACGCAATAAATTGCGTCTCTACCCAACATTATGAATCAATACCTATCTCAAATTGCCTCTAAACAATTGTTGGAAAATATCCACAATGCGGGCTTTCCATTCGTTTATGAACAACAGAAGCACAGGATTGTCATTGTGGATGAAACCGGGACGGAGCTGGTTTATTTTCGACTTCCGATTTCAATTGCTTCGCCTGAAAATGTTGTTTCAGAAGAGCCGAAAGATGTTAATTACGTGATGCTTCTTATCCAATCAGGAAGCTGCTCTATGGGATATTTTGAGAATGGCATTAATAGAGACCACAAAGTATTTCGCTCCTATATGGTTAGGAAAAAGCAGGGGAAAAGTCAGATCAAATATCTGAAAACAAAGGGGAAATCGCGGGCAGGATCGAGAGTGAGATTGGGAGAAAGCCTGGAATTTTTTGAAAATATAAACGAACGCCTTCAGGAATATTTTGAAGAGTACGAGATCCATAGGATAGCCATGAGCTGTTCCAAAATTTTGATCCCATTTTTATACAATTCTAAGGTGAAAACGCCTTTTGATAAAAAAGATGATCGGATTTTTAAAATACCGAAACATGTACATACGCCGATATATGAGGTAATGATGGACGTTAATAAATTTCTATTGAAGGGTGAGCTGATTTATGAAGTTGACCAAGAGGGGATTGTAGACGAGCTTATGAAGGGGGTTGGCTGAGCGTGAAATTCTTATCACGCCTCATTAGAACCCCATCGGGGGCGACTGCACTTTTATGAGGTGTAAACTGTGCAGGTTTGCAGCTAAACTTAATTCTTAGAAATCATAGAATCAGCTTTTACAATACCATCTGTTCAAACAACCTCAATAAAGTTTTTTCCGAATCTACACACAAACCCAAATGCACAGGTGAGGTTTGTAATATTGTACTTC
>CAMPJM010000250.1 GCA_946886805.1 uncultured Flammeovirgaceae bacterium
GAGAGGGTAAAGATCTCCGGCAGTTCTGTACGAAATACCACACTGACATCCCCCTGTTTAGACAAAATACAATCCTGTTCAACACCCATTATGGGTAAAATATCTTCCAATTTTCTTTCCATCTTCACTTTGCCTTTCTACACTTTGCACTATTGGACCCTTATATTTTTTCATTTTTAAAAAAACCCTTCTGCTATGGGATTTTAATACCTTGGGGACGCTGCGTTTCGCCATTGATTTCATCAGTCCATGTTCCCCATACTTGTTGCTTAATGCATAAACTTTAATCGCGAGGACGATTCCGCCCATAAGAACGACTCCGAGACATACATAAGAATTGAGCCCTATGATATACATGATAGCGAAGAGTATGAGGAGGACAATGACCCCACCACCAAAATACCAGATGTACTGCGCCTTTAGCCCCTTAAACTCGATACTTTTATTGATGCCTTTGTTTATTTGGTATACACTGTTGCCCATGATCCATTATTGTCATTAAACACCGAAGAAGGATCTGATAACTGTGGCAACGATCACAAGAAAAATACAACTTCCAAACCAGGCTGCGGCAACTTTTCCTGTGTCTTGATCCCCAGAGTTCCATTTTTGATAAACCTTAACAGCGCCGATCAGTCCCAACAGGGCACCCACAGCATACATTAGGTTTGTTCCAGAATCAAAGTAACTGCGCACCTGCTGGTTGGCTGCTTCAATACCGGCATTTCCATCCTGTGCCATAGCTGAGAAGTGGAGGACCGCTAAAGCAATAGATGCGCCAATAGACCATAATTGCTTTCGGCCAAACCTTTTAAATTTCCATCTGCACGTTTTCATAACTCGTTATTTAAAGGTTAAAAATTTCTTTTTGTTAAAAAGCGGAGGACCTGCCACTGTTGCATCGCCCATTTTCTTCTTCCACATGCCCTACAGCACACTGGGTTGAACAGGGGCAAACCCCTCCGCCTGGCTCCACTATACCTTACCCCACATCATCACTACTTCATCTTCACTTAGTATAATGGAGCCATGTCTTCTGCATTCTGAAACAATCAATTCATTAATGGCTGATTGGAACGGCGAATTTTTTATTTCCGGATACTCATAAAGAATTGATCCTAGGTTTTCTTTGAGCTTTTTTTTGCCTGTGTTTTGTAAGGAAGCATTTTCAATTATCCCTTTTAATTTTAAAATAAGGTGTTCTATTTCCACCGCTGTATCCTCAGTTGTTCCAGCAAAAGAAACTGCTCCCGGGTTTTGCCCAACAGGTTCATTTGAAGGATGCACACTTGTTTTTTCATAATTTTTGAATTTGTTGCCAAAAGCAGTCGATAACAGTTGGTTCCGATTGGCTGCCAGGCTTTTGAACTCGCTGGAATAATATCTAAAACCGATAAACAAATAATATATCAGCAGTGAGAGGAGGGTCGCGATCAGGTAATCTGTCCATGAAACGTTTGTAATCATATACATATAGTTTTAGTCTTGTGGCTGTAATTCGGATTTGCTTTTGTAATTAATTACATTACAAATGAACGATAGGATGAACCGCTTCTCAAGTCCAACTTTGGTGGTTTTTAAACTTGTATCTACTGTACCCTGCGGTGCGCCACTATTTTACACTAAAAAAGCCGCTGAGGGAGAAAGAATTTGCGAAATAATAATGTTTTATAAAGGTCCCTTTGATCTTAATTATCTACTTCCCCGATGACTGGGTTGTTATTTTCATATCCTACCTTCAGTAGGATTATGATTTACTTCTCATATTATCATAGGAAATATTTTACTGATGTGGTGTAGGCAAGTTTGGGACAATGGGCGTAAAATCATATGAAAGGTTACGGTAGCCTTACCACAATTTTGACTATCGAAAAAATGAGCCCACTTTATGCTTCAGCCAAAGAATAAAGAGAAAAGTGCTAAACCAAAGGTTTCGAAGAAAATAAAGAAAAAAATATAGACAGGGGTTTAAAAAGAAGAAGGCCATCCGGCAAGTGATGCCTCATGACCTTTCTTTTTCAACCAGCTATGGAATGAGGTTCAAATATAGACAAAGTTTTTTCAGTACCAAAATCTATTTTCTTTCGGTTCTTTGCGGCTAGCTTTCCTATTTAATGCTTTCGTAGAAAGGTGATTTAACTTGGGGGTTTGGTTGGTTGAAAACTAAGACAGCAATAGTGATCAAAATTTCATGCATAGCAAATAGTTGATTGTTTTTTTCTTATTTTGTAAAATATCGTTTTTCAATGACCGTGTAAATGAAGGTAGTAAGGTGGCTCCAGTTAGATTCATTATTATTACTGTAAAAGTGATTGGCTCCAAAATATCGCATATTTTTTATATGTTCTCAAAAAACAATAAAACTGATAATATTGTATGGATAAAGCTTATTGATGCGGATCTGTTGCTTATGATATGCTTTTCTAACCATTATGGAGCTATGTTATACGTTTGCATGTTATTATTTATGAAAATGCACAATACGTAGACAGAAAGTATTATATTTAATATAATTGAATGTTTTGATAAGGTTCGGCATTTAACTTTTTGATATATCTTTTTCAACAGCCAAATTTAACAATGAAACAGCTAAATTCTATAATGCTGGTGGATGATGATTCCACTGCTAATTACTTACATGAAGAACTCTTGATGGAAATGGATGTCAGTCATCATATAATCGTTGCAAAAAATGGTTTTGATGCACTTGATAAATTGGATGACCTCTGCAAAATGAATAGGAAATGTCCCGATTTAATCTTGTTGGATGTTAACATGCCTGGAATGAACGGCTTTGAATTCCTTGAGAAATTTAACCAAATGTATGGAAAAGACGGATGTCCGGCTACTATAGTTATGCTCACCTCGTCATTAGATCCAAAAGATCTTAAAAAAGCAAAGGAGTTTGAGGTTAAGGACTATCTTTCGAAACCCTTAGGTGAGGAAGGAGTATCTGCGATACTAAATCAGCATTTTAAGGCAAACTGATATAGAAAAAGTTTGATTGATGGTAAAGCTTAAAATTTTACATACCTATTTACAGCATAAAAAACTAATTTATATGCATCGTAATAAACTAATTATTGCGCAACATAAAAAACTAATATTCGTACAAGTTAAAAATTAGTATTTATTTATTGACACAACATTAAAAACACATCTTCCATGGCTACTCCTGCGGAAAAATTGGCTCGGTCTTTAGAGGTTCTCAGTATCTTCCAAAGATCAAGCGGTTCGGCAGCAATTAGGGCCAAAGATATCACAAGAACGCACAGGGAACGTCTTGTTAAAAATGGTTTTCTCCAGGAAGTGATTAAAGGCTGGTATGTTCCTTCCCGACCAGATGGCTCAGAAGGTGAAAGTACGGCTTGGTATGCTTCCTTTTGGAACTTTTGTTCATCCTATCTAGAAGAAAGGTTTGGTGAACTATGGTCGCTCTCTCCCGAGCAATCCCTTATAATCCATAGCGGAAATCTGAGTGTACCACAACAATTGCTTGTTAGATCCCCAAAAGCGAATAACAATTTAACACCTCTTCCATTTAATACTTCCTTATTTGACGTTCGATCATCTATTCCTGAAAAACCAGATAGGCATCAAAAAGACGGGTTGAGAATGTTTTCCCTGTCTTCTGCTTTTTTGCACTCCTCCCCGGCCTTTTTTATCAATCACCCCACTGATGCCCGTACTGCATTATCATTAATAAAAGATGCTTCCGATGTGCTGGCGGCGTTGTTGGATGGAGGGCATACAGTAATTGCGGGACGCCTTGCCGGGGCATTTCGCAATATCGGGCAAGATCGTATTGCCGATAATATCCTTAAGGCAATGCAAGCTGCCGGGTATAACGTGCGCGAGAACGACCCTTTTTCATCAAACTTAAAATTATTTGTTACAGGCCGGGACACGTCCCCCTATGTAAATCGCGTGAAAATGATGTGGCATTCAATGCGAGAGCCTATTATTGGCAGGTTTCCGGAAGCATTGGGATTGCCAAAGGACAAAGAATCATTTCTAAAGAACGTAGAAGAAAATTATTTAACGGACGCCTATAATTCATTGTCCATTGAAGGCTACATGGTAACAGCGGAATTGATTGAACGTGTAAGATCCGGAGGCTGGGATCCAGATGGTAACGATAAGGCACATAGGGATGCGCTTGCAGCCAGGGGCTATTGGCAGGCACATCAGGCCGTGCTGAAAAGCCTCGACAGAATCTTGCACGGTCAGAATGCGGGACAGGTTGTTGAGGATGATCATAGTGAATGGTATCGACAATTATTTGCTCCCAGCGTGACTTTGGGATTATTAAAGCCAAGGGATCTGGCAGGCTATCGAACCGGCCAGGTTTATATAAGAAATTCCATGCATGTACCGCTTAACCAAAATGCAGTCCGGGACGTAATGCCTACTTTATTTGAATTGCTTAGAGAGGAACCCAGCCCGGCAGTTCGTGTGGTTTTAGGTCATTTTGTCTTTGTATATATTCATCCGTATATGGATGGAAATGGTCGTATCGGACGATTTCTAATGAATGCCCTGCTTGCCTCAGGTGGTTATCCATGGACGGTGATTCCAGTAGAAAGGAGAGAAGGTTACATGTATGCCCTGGAACAGGCCAGTGTGGGACAAAATATTATTCCCTTCACAGATTTTTTGGCAAATCTTGTCTCCAAAACAATGAAAGGTTTATAGCCTATAGTAAAAGGCAATTCTTTGAAAAGAAATGTGCCTTTAAATTCTATGGTTTGTTAATGCCTTTGTCGATTTAATATACATTAGTCCATGTTCCTATAACTAAAGCTTTAATCCTCTGGTCCGTCTTAATCTAGGTGATCGGGATTTATTGACCATTGAAGACTGGGCAGCTTTCTTTTCGTTTACAGCCATTCCGTTTGTTTTTGCCGATGCCACCTGTACCGGAGCTGTTTCTTTTGGGCGTGTTTGTGTTAAAGGGACTTTAGTTATTTTCGTATCCTCTTGTTGCTTCCCGTCCTGATTGAAAGAACTTATTAAGCCGTTTTGTTTCATCTGGTTCTCCTGGATTTTTAGCGTTATCTCCCTTTCCAGCCTTGACAGATCGTTCTTCATTTGCTGTAGTTCAGTCTCCCTTTCAAACGGTTTGCCCGCTATTTTCATTACCATTGGAATGTTCTGTTCCAGTCCGTGCAAAGTTTTCCCGTATTTATGTTTAAGGTTTTCTACCCGGTCTATGGCATTCAAAAAATGACGGGCTGCAAGCTTCGGATTATCAACATTGGGAATGCCCCGGTTGTAGGTATATTTAATGCCGGTTTCAGCACCTTGCGCATAAAAGCTATTGAAATACCGGTACTTGAAAACCCCTTTTTCTTCATAAGCCTCCCGTTGCCCGCGGATGTAGAGATCAAAACCATACAGGCTTCCGATTTTTTGTTCAGCATCCCTGCCATTTTCAGGTTTCCACGTTTTATAAAGCTTGATCAGGTAATTGCCTATATCCCCGTTATCCTTGCTGTTGAACCCTTCGAGTTGGATTAGGTTGGCTTTGGTGCCTTCTTTTTCATATTGTAATCTGCTTTTATAAAAACCTTCATCAACGGTCAACTTCTCCAAAGTTTTCACCGTACCAACTTTTTCGGATTCAAGGTTTTCCAATTGGTGTTTGGAACGGGATACTTCCCGGTAATGGGCCGTCTTGAGGCTTTCCAGCACTGCTATTTTCTTTTCGAGCTTTGATTTTTCAAGCAGGGAAGTGTCCCCCGAAAGAACCGCAATGTATTCTGAAAAATTCATCCCGCTTTTTTCATCCAAGGCCCCTTCGTCAATGGCGCGGACACCGAGTTCACAGTTCTTCATCTGGCTGATGAAGGTTTGCTTGTTTTTCAGCAGGTTGAATTTGTAATTGTCCAGGGACTGCTCTACCGCATAGATGAAGTTATGGACCTTGTTGTCGTAATGTTCCTTGGCAATCAAATTGCCCTGTCTTGCGCCACGACCATTGCGCTGCTCCAGTTCAGAAGGCTTCCATGGAATATCAAGATGGTGCATGGCAACTACACGTTGCTGTACGTTCAACCCTGTTCCTGCCTTTTCTGTGCTGCCCAGCAAGATCCGAATTTCGCCACGGTTCATTTTTCGCCATAGCCCGGGCTTTTGCTTGTCCGTCCAGTCATGGATATAGGTAATTTCATGTGAAGGGATATCAAAGTCCCTTACCAGTTTTTCTTTCAGGGCATCATAGATATTGAAGGCATTGGGCTTGGGTGTGCCAATATCACTGAA
>CAMPJM010000251.1 GCA_946886805.1 uncultured Flammeovirgaceae bacterium
TCCGAATCTACACACAAACCCAAATGCACAGGTGAGGTTTGTAATATTGTACTTCGTGTGGCAGTGAGCCAACGAAAGCGCGAAGAAATTGCCTGCTGTCCTATTGGGCCGCCTTCTTTCCCGCCTTTGCAGATTTTTTCAAAAGCTTTGAGATTTTTTTCAAGCACCTCCAATTCAAGCTCGGCGGAAAAACATTTGACTTTTTCGGTATTCAGCCAAAACTTTACCGCCAAAAATCGTTGGGATTGACAATAAAGGATTACCCCTACATTTATGAACTCTTCACGTTCAACACGAGGCACTATCCGGATGACGGCATATTCAAATAAGTGCTTCTCTTGCATGCTGTGCTTCTTTGACAAAATTTTCTGATGCAGCTACCCTTGTTTCCAGGAATTTAGCGTAACTGTTTTTTTGTTGACTTGCAGGATTATCCGCACCATCCACCAGCCACTCATCCGGGATCACCGATACAATGGAGGCTATTCTTTCTTTGCTCAAAATACTGCTGAATTCACGACCAACAGCTTCCAATTGGCTTGCCAAAGGCAGTAAAACATGGTCTTTGACCAATGGAAAGGGCCGGGTTCCTTCTTCTCCAATATCATTGGAAGCATGATGAAAATAAAAAGCCGCGCCGTGATCTATCAGCCAAAGTTCTTTGTGCCAAATAAGCATATTGGTATTTCGGGGAGTCCTGTCTACATTAGCGATTAAACTATCGAACCAGACAATCTTCGAAGCTAATTTTGCATCTAAAGTAGTTACTAAGGGATCGAACGTAATAGCACCCGAGAGGTAATGAAGGCCAAGATTTAGGCCTCCGCTAAACTTAATCAGGTCTTGAATTTCCTCATCAGCCTCTGTCCGGCTCAGAATGGGGTCGAGTTCGGCAAACACAATCTCAGGTACTTTCATGCCAAGCGCACGGGCGATTTCTCCCGCTAAAAGCTCTGCGATCAAAGCTTTCATCCCCTGCCCTGCTCCCCGAAACTTCAATACATACAGGAAATCATCGTCGGTCTCGACAATCGCAGGCATAGAACCGCCTTCCCTCAAAGGGGTAACGTACCGAATCACATGAACGGTCCTTATTTCTGGTGGATTCATGAATTAGAGTTATTATTCAATTTTTAGAGGCGCAAAAGCGCAACGTAAAGACGCAATTTATTGCGTCTTTACGCACCCGGTATAAATTTCATTGAAATTGAATTAACACAGTGACGTATATTTCTTGGTGTAAGATACTCCCCTTCAAAAACATGGCCAAGGTGGGCTTTACAGTTTGCACAGACTATTTCGGTTCTACTTCCATCAGCATCTGGTATTCGCTCTACCGCACCGGGAATTTCATCGTCGAAACTTGGCCATCCGCAGTGTGATTCAAACTTGTGCTCAGAATTGTAAAGCGGGGCGTCACACCGTTTGCAAACATAAGTTCCTGTTTCTTTAAACTTATTATATTTTCCGGTATTGGGATACTCTGTTCCTTTATGGATTAAAACCCGCTCTTCCTCCGGGGTCAAAGGGTTATAATTGGATGCATTTTTTATATCTTCCATTTCAGTGATTTTTAACAGTAACAATAATAAAATCAAAACTATCGAATAGATTCCTTAAGTTATATGGTATATGAAATACGTTTAACCTTTAAGAATTGTTATTTTTGAATCCAGTGATTTCGAGAGGCATTTTCCTCGTCATTTTCTAAGTCATTTTCAAACTCTACTATCGGAATTTTTAATTATTTCTTTTCTCTTCTTCTAAAATAAGTGTTTGGACATCCGGTATATACATATTAAAATACCCTCTTCCTCCTTCTATGTTTGAAGGGTAGTTGATAGGTTCTCCTATAAACTCTATAAAGCTAAAGCGGTTGTCCATTCTCATTTGCATAAATTCGTAGTACTCTTCGCTTATGTTGGAGAGCGTAACGGCAATGGTATCACCAGGATCATAATCCCTTGGATAAACAACAAACTGGCCGCTATAGGGCTCGCCATTAAACGCAGAATCGAGAAGAAGAAGTGTGTATCCCGGCGGATCAATAATATTTTCGCTCAGATCTTCCAGCTCTATTTCCTGGACGCTTATCATGTACCAGTTTTTTTGAGGAGGGTCTACGAAAGAATAAGATACATAAGTCAGCGTGTCATCATAGTTATTATATAGTTCGGTTTCAACATCCTTGAATGGTATTTGAGCTTTTAAAGTGGTGGAAGCCGAAGCCGCCCCCAGAGATTGACTTTCAATGTACAAATCATAAGTTTCACCTTCAGCAAAAGAAATATCATATCCCGCATAAATTCCATTTTCATAAAAACGCAGGGTGTCGGTACCGTTAGGACCCGAAAGAATAACAGTGGCATCATTTACAGCAATTTCATTGAGCAGATCTTCAGGGTCGCTACTATCGCTTGCGTCCAGGGCGCCCATTGTTTTGGTTAGCAATACCAACACCCCGCCGTTGGGCAAGACCTGAGAAGCTACAACAATTTCTTTTTTTACAGCTGGAACACCGGAAACATCCAGCGGTTCTGGCAGGCATGAGGAGAGCGAAAAAAAAACAGCTATTAATCCGAAGGGGGAATAAAGTGCTCCGCTTCCTTTTTTACTTATATTTCTTTTTGCCATAAATTAAAATTTAAAGCCATAACTAACGAAGGGAAGCAAACCAAAAAGCCCTGGCTGCGCGTACCGCAATGACCCGTCTGTTTCATCCTCCTCGATTGTAATCCCAACCGGATTTGCCCGGTTATATAAATTATTTACGCCAACAAACCAGTACCAACTGAATTTCTGGCCAGGTTTGCTGCTATATTTTAATCCAAGATCAAGCCGATGCGTATCTGAAAGCTTTACGGCATTGATTTCCGAAAAAATGGGTATAAGGTCTACCCCTGTTTGTGTAGGAGCAAGGCTCACATATTGTCCAATTACAGGTGTAAACCTCGCACCAGAAATAAATTCCCAAACCATAGAGGCTTTTAATCTTTTGTTCAGTTTATACTGCATCACCAAGGCACCGTTGTGTCTTCGGTCATATCGCGCCTTGAACCAATTACCGTCGTTTATTTCATCAAATTGCCTGTTTGACCAGGACAAGGAGTAACTCAACCAGCCCGTGAGCCTACCTGCTTCTTTACGCAACAACAATTCCAGCCCATAAGCAACGCCTCTTCCTTGGATTAGTTTGGATTCAAAATCTGTATTGAGAAATAAATTTGTTCCTTCTTCATAGCCAACAAGCTTATCCATTGTTTTATGGTAGATCTCAGCACTCACAAAAACGTCCTTTTTCGAATAAAATTTCTGCCATGCTAGTGCCAACTGATGAGCGGTTTGAGGTTTAACACTATCTGTTACCGGATACCAAATATCCGTAGGCGTAGAAACAGCTGAATTTGAGATCCTGTGCATGTACTGCGCCATCCTGGAGTAGCTGAATTTTAAAGATTCCGAATCACGAAGTGAATAACGAATAGATAGGCGAGGCTCAGGCGTAAAATAAGAAGCATTTTCGACCAATGCCATAGAACCTCTAAAACCAGCATTGACCATCAACTTATTGGAAAGAGACCATTCCTGTTGAATATGCGCTGCCAATTCTTGCGCTGTTTTGCCTCCGGTGACGCTGCTTTCCGCAAACTGTACATAACTGCCCTCTGTATTAATAATGTTCGGGCTTACTTCATGATTAATCCATTCAAGTCCTGCCGTAATTTTAGCATCCCTCCAAACAGAATCCTTTTCAATGATAAACCTGGCAGAATAATCTTCAATATCTGATAAGGCAATTAATTCATTATCATCAAAAGCATTCCTTATTCTGTACTCAAAGGCTGTTCGTGTAATGGTAAGTTCGCTTTTAAATGAATAAGGGTTCCAATGCTTCCACTGTAGAGACTGAGAGCTGTTTCCTGATCCAAATGTTGAAGAAAAGCCATTTCCATCATTATCTCTGTCGCGATAAATATCAAGGATATCTTCACCACTGTAATGACTTAAATCAATCTGATCGTATTTTCCGGGCTTAAACATAAATTTCCCGTTCAGGTCGTAGAAGTAATAAGGCAGCTCTTCGCCAATAAGTTTTACCACCTGATCTATGTACGTTCTTCTACCTGCCAACCAGATACTCGCTTTATCCTCTATCAAAGGTTGTTCTACATATAAGCGAGAAGCAATAAGTCCAATATCACCCGAAACACTCGTTTTTTTTGCTATGCTATTATTAGAAGTGATATCGATAACAGATGAAAGCCTTCCGCCATACCTGGCAGGAAAGCCGCCGTTTACAGCTTCTACCTTTTCGAGAATATCTGTGTTAAATACCGACAAGAACCCGAACAAATGGCTGGTGTTGTATATGGTAGCGCCGTCGAGCAAAACAAGGTTCTGGTCTGCTGCCCCACCCCGCACGAACAAATCAGAACTCCCCTCGACTCCTCTTACCATTCCTGGAAGCAATTGCAAGGTTTTAATGACATCAGCCTCACCTCCTAAAACAGGTATGGCAGTAATGTCTTCCTTTTCTAACGTTGTGGTACCAGTACGAGTAGACTGGACAAGCAGCTCCTGGGAATATTTGTCTGCGTTAATCGTGACTTCGTCCAGCTGGCCTATCCCCGGAAATAAGGTAAAAACTATTACCGTATCAGTACGAAGATCGAAAGAGACATTAAGCGTCTCAAAACCTGTATAAGTAATTATTATGTCCTTTGGCCCTGGATTGATATCGATCGTAAAATCACCCTCATCGTCGGCAGGAACAATAATACTATCAGGAAGCACTAAAACATTGGCAAAAGAAAGCTTCTCGCCATTTACATCGTTAACCAACCCACTCAACTCTACCTGAGCCTGAATCATTCCAGGACAGAACAGCGATATCAGAAGAAATGAAGTTAGAATATAATGCATATTTGCAAAATTTAACAAAAACCGCTGACAATAAATTGCTAAATGGACTAAAAGATATTTTTTCTACTATTTAATCCAAAAATGGATCTCCTATATTACAATCAATATAATTTTTCGCTGTTATTCCTTCAAGTTTGACGAAAGAAAATCAGAATTTTAAGGGGCTGCAGACACTAATGATTCGGCTAAAGCCAAATCTACATTAGGTCAACCATTGCGCTGAAGCCTGTGTACAATTTGGCGTAGTCGGATATTTAAACATTAGAAGATCCTTCCCATTTTTTCTTGATCCGTTATTACCAACAAACAATGGATTTATACAAGTAAGTCGATCAGCAAATAAAATAACTTTGGATTTATTTCTACCTTAAAACTTTTTCGATGAAATATCTTATTTACGGCGTATTATTGCTCTTATTCATGACTTCTTTTAATGACAAGGAAGAATGGACAAATCTTTTAGATAAGGACTTAAGCAAATGGGATATATACCTCAGCTATAGACATACACTTGATTATAATGGAGATTTACCAAAAGACGAATCAGGAAACCTCATCGAACCCATTGGCTACAATAAAAATGTAAACGATATGTTCACGGTTATTGAAGAAAAGGGGGAACCTGTTCTTAGAATCAGCGGGGAAATCTATGGCTGTGTTTTTACAAAGCAGGATTTCGAGAACTATCACCTGAAACTGAAAGTAAAATGGGGCGATAAAAAACATGTGCCAAGACTGAAAAAGCTTAAAGATTCTGGAATATTGTATCATTCAATAGGAGAAAGTGGCGTTGACTATTGGCGTGCATGGATGCTTTCTCAGGAATTTCAAATAATGGAAGGCCATATGGGCGACTATTGGGGCATAGCAAATTCGGCAATAGACATTCGTGCCTATCCTTCGGAAGGTGTGATGAGCAGCATAGCATCAGAAAGGCAACCATTCCTGCCCTTTGGCTCAGGCACCAATGGGGACGGTTTCTGTATGCGCAGCGAAAACCATGAAAGTCCGGAAGGGGAATGGACAACCTTGGAATTAATTTGTTTTGAGGACAAAAGCCTTCACATCGTGAACGGGCATGTGGTGATGATCTTAAAAAATTCGCGCTACAATGACAATGGAAACCCTCTGCCTTTAACCAAAGGGAAAATACAACTTCAAAGTGAAGCCGCTGAAGTGTTTTTTAAAGATATTCAGATCAAAAACATAGACGGGCTGCCGGAAAAGTATAAGGGATTGTTTTAGTTGTTTCGTTTATCAGACTATTTTCGAGTGTCATAAATGGAGGCAGAGGACGGTGGTGAATTTAGATCAAGGCACGAGCGGATG
>CAMPJM010000252.1 GCA_946886805.1 uncultured Flammeovirgaceae bacterium
ATAATAGAAAATGTATTTGAAGGTGAAGATGTACTCGTTTATAATGATCTGGATCCTGATAATTTGGAAACTAAAGATTTAACGGCTAAAGTTTACCTGAATAACATCGTTACCAAATATTATAAAGGGATTCAATTTATTTTTAGTGATGTTAATATAAGCCAGCCGTTTTATCTTGATGAAAATAGCTTTTTCATAAAAATCGAATTGGCGTCCAATTTAGATGGGACTCATATCGATCAGCCGATTAATACCTTCCAACCCTTAGACATTTACCTCAGGTTTAATATTGACGAACTCTATAATATAAGTCCTCCGAGGATATATAGCATTACAAGCCACAGAGAAAATTTAGATCAATTTAAACCAGTCCCGATCGATCAGGGGGAAAATACTTTCAATTTTGCATTTATTAGTCCTTCCAAAGGAAAGAATTTCCGCAGAGGCAAAGAATACAGGCTGGAATGGAAAGGGAATAATAAAAATATTCCAGTACGGTTAGAATTGCATAAGGAGAAAAAATTACTGTTTACAATAAACCCTGTCGTGGTAGGAAACAGTTATATCTGGAGAATTCCTTCTGATATGAAATTAGGTAAAAACTACCAGATAAAAATAGTGAACTTAAAGAACACTGAAAATACGGGCATAAGTCCAGAATTTTCAATTAAAAGAAAAGTACCGCTGGGCTTAAAAGTGGCAGGCGTAGCGGCTGTGGCTGGCGCTGTTTACTATATTATGAATCTTGATTCGGGTACGGACGAGAAAGTACTACTCCCCTTGCCTCCTGAATTCCCATAAGTGATTAAAGGCTTTATTAAATTTATTTGAAGGGTTGGAATGACGTGGATTGAAATAATCCGATTTACGAATTGATCTGAATTTTACTAGTAAGTTAAAAGAGGAAACTACTAAAATGATAAAACACATTACCCATTTTTTTTTATTGGTCTTTTTTGCTTCTTCCAATAGTGCCTCTGCAGATTTTGTGCAGGACATAATTAATGATGTTCCGGACGCTCCGAATAACGTAAGGGCAGAAGCGTTAGCCAGTGATCAAATCGCTATCAGTTGGGAATATAACGATGAGGACGAAAAGGTAAATCATTTTCTCATAGAACGAGCTGATGAGAGTACTCTTGGTGGATTTAAAGAGGTTCATAATGTTAACAAGCATACCCGGTCGGTAATAGATGACAATTTACAAGCCCAAACTACTTATCAATATAGGGTATTGGCAAGTAATCCCGACGGTAATTCCGATCCCAGCAGTATTGTTGAGGCGACCACTTTATTAGCAGCCCCTAATGCTCCCACTAATTTAACTGCAAATGGCCTCACAGGTACGAGTATCCGTTTGAGCTGGGAACATGACATGATTAATAGTGAAAAAATAGTCATAGAACGCAGTAATTTGCTTGGTTCGTTTAGCGAGGTTGGCGAGACATCTGTAGAAAACACTACTTACGACGACGAGAATTTGCTTCCTTTAGTCGTATATAATTATCCAGTTAAAGCAGTAAGTGCCACTGAAGAAAGTTCGGAATACAGTAACACAGCATCATCAACTACGGCTTTGCTTGCCACCGCACCTAATGCGCCATCCGGCCTTGCTGCTCCTGGTATTACATCGAACTCTGTTACCTTGTCATGGACAGACAACTCAGATAATGAAGATAATTTTATTGTGGAAAAAGCAACGGTAAGTACAGGTCCATTCACGACATTAGCTACTTTGGCACCAGATATTACCACTACTACCGATACAGACGTATCTCCTAACACCACTTATTATTATCAGGTAAAGGCAATAAATGGGGTGGATGATTCTGAATATACTGCGGTTCTGGAAGTCACCACTTTAGATGTAGCTCCTGCGGTGCCTTCCGGTTTAACTGCCAGTCCCGCTTCTACTACTTCCATTAGCCTGCAGTGGACAGATAACTCTTCCAATGAAGATAATTTTATTTTGGAAAGATCGGCAACCGCCGATGGTACTTATACACCCTTTACACTTGCGGCGAACCTTGAAGAATATAGTGATACAGGCTTAGACCCCAATACAACCTACTATTACAAAATCAAAGCCCTGAATGCTGCCGGAAGCTCGGTTTATACCGATATTGCAAGTGCCAAAACCAATGACGTAGCACCTGTACCTCCATCAGTATTACAAGTTACTGCAAAAACTGCAAGCACTGTTAGCTTGGCCTGGACTGATGCTTCTGACAATGAATTGTACTTTATATTAGAGAGATCAAGCACATCGGCTACAACAGGTTTTACAAAAATAGTTGAACCAGCAGCCAATGCTACTACTTATCTTGATGATGAGTTGGCTCCAAACACTACTTACTGGTACAGAATTAAGGCGCATAACGCCGCGGGGGATTCAGAATATAGCGGAATTTCCGTAACAACAAATGACGTTCCTGCTAAAGTACCTACTGCTCTTGTGGCAAGTGCAATTTCAACTTCAAGTATTAAACTCACCTGGACAGACAATGCTAACAATGAGGACAACTATGTCGTGGAACGTTCCTCAACAGGTGGAGAGGGCACTTTTACTGTAATCACTTCATCGTTAGCGGCCAATACGAACACTTTTACAAATTCTGGTCTTAAATCTAATACAACTTACTATTATAGGGTGAAGGCTGTTAATGAAGCAGGTAGTCTGGGATATAGCGCACAGGCCAACGCAACAACAAGTAAAGACCTACCTACAACGCCAAGCGAACTTAGATCAACCGTTGTAACAGCTTCAACTATTACATTAATATGGAACGATAACTCTGGAAATGAAACAGGCTTTGTACTTGAACGATCGCTGACTACCGAGGATGAAGACTTTAGTATCGTAGCAAATATTCCCGCAAATAATGAAACTTATACTGATGAAGGACTAAGCTCTAACACAACCTACTTTTATAGAATAAGAGCAAAAAATGCTGATGGATTTTCTGAGACTTATAGTAATGAACCGGGTATAACCACTGAAAGGGAAGCTGGGCCTCCTGCGGCTCCAACGAAGTTAACAGCACATGCGGTCACGACATTTTTAATTAAACTTGAATGGCAAGATAATGCCGATAACGAGACAAGCTATATTATAGAAAGATATACTGATCCAGAAAACATTACCAAAATTAACTTACCGTCTAATACAGAAGTTTACGAAAATATTGGTCTATCTGCCAATACAACTTACTATTATAAAGTAATAGCAAGTAACAACGATGGGGTAACAGAAAGTAATATAGTCAGTGCCACTACTTTGGCAAATGCACAGCCTCCTACTGCACCTACTGCCCTTTCTGCCAGTGCGGTTTCTACAGTTCAAATTAATTTGCGATGGACAGATAATTCCGACAGTGAGGCAAATTTCATAATTGAACGCTCAACAACATCTGACCCAGAGTCTTTTAAATTTATTGCCGCTGTTAATGCTAATATTACAGAGTATCAAAATTTTGGCCTTTCTCCTGATACCCGATATTATTATCGTGTCCAGGCGCAAAATCAAGATGGCCCCTCCATATTCTCCAATACTGCCAACGCTAAAACCTCACAGAGCCCACAACCACCCGCTGCTCCTTCAAGTATTCAGGCAACGGGGGTGTCCACTGCACAGATTAATATAACCTGGATCGACAACTCCGATAATGAAAGTGGGTTTGAAATATTAAGGGCAGAAAGTCAGGATGGGGCTTTTGGGATAGCAGGAATTGTTGGTGTAGATAAAGAAGTATTTCAAAATACCGGATTAAATTCTAACACTACTTACTATTATAAGGTAAGAGCAATCAATCAAGATGGGGCTTCTGCTTTTACAAGCACAGTTAGTGCCGCTACGTCAAATACCCGAAAACCGCCGGTAAGCCCTTCTAGTTTAACCGCTACAGGGGTTTCTACAGGACAAATAAACCTCAGTTGGATCGACAACTCCGATAGTGAGACAGGATTTGAGATACAGAGAGGCCTGAGCCTGGAGGGACCGTTTACTTTTGTAGCATTAACGGCCGGGAATGTTACCACCTATGAAAGCACTGGATTGAGCCCAAATGTCACCTATTTCTATCAGGTTCGCGCTACAAATACCGACGGGAATTCTACTTTTACCAATATAGCAAATGCCACAACCTTAGAGGTTGGAACACCGCCGATGCCCCCAACAGGACTTACCGCTTTGGGAGTTTCCAGAACACAGATTAATTTAAGTTGGCAAGATAATTCTGAAAACGAAACTGAATTTGAAATTGAACGTTCTATTGGAGATACTTTAAATTTCGAAATTGTTCAAGCAGGTCTAAACGCTAACGATACCACCTATGAAAACACCGGACTTACTCCTGGCACTAATTATTTTTACCGATTAAGAGCCGTAAATGGTGATGGGAAATCAACCTACAGTAATTATATCTCGGCTTTTACATTGGAAAAATCAACTCCTCCGGCTCCCCCATCTGATCTTTATGGAATAGCGCAATCGCAGACGGCAATCGAGCTGTTTTGGACTGACAACTCCAATAATGAGATCGAGTTTATACTGGAAAGAGCTGAAGAGTCAAATGGGGAAAGAGGAACATTTAACCCTATAGAAGCTTCAATAAGCAGTAATAGTATTTCCTATGTTAATACGGGATTAAGTTCAAATACAAAATACTGGTACAGGATTAAAGCAGTGAATGAAGACGGCGAATCGACTTATAGTGAAAGCACTTTTATAATTACTTCCGTTGGCGGAAAGGATGTTTTGGTTCTACTGAAAAGTAATTTCCCACAATTTTATATTGATGGATCGGAAAACATAACTATCTCAATAACAGTAGCTGAGCCTCAAGATATACAAACGATGGTGTTTAAGTATAAAGGAATTGCAGCTACCAAATGGGAAGAAAAAAATATCTCTACTGATAACAATGAATATGAAATTCAGGTCACACAAGCTGATCTGGATCAAATAGGTATCGAATATTATTTTGAAGCTATTGATGAATTGGGTAATCCATATGTGAGCCCGGTAGGGTATACCTATTTGAG
Source organism: uncultured Flammeovirgaceae bacterium (assembly GCA_946886805.1). Next base: position 5,044 of record CAMPJM010000252.1, read on the forward strand.
ATATGAGGAGACTGGAATTGTACTGGACAAATTGAAATCCGGAGAAACGGTTCAAGACTATCAAATGATTTCCATACCGTTGGATTTGGATCAAAAAAATATCGTAAATGTTCTTGAGGATGATTTAGGACCTTATGATCCTTCTAAATGGCGCCTCTTTCATTTTGAAGATACTATTAGATTTGAGAAAGGGGATTTTGCTAACATCGAACCTGGAAAGGGATACTGGTTGATAATAAAAGAAAAAGACACATTAGATACTGGTGCGGGCAATGTGGTGGAAGTTACCCAAGATAAACCTTTTGAGCTGCAACTGAAAAAAGGCTGGAATCAGATTGGAAATCCTTATATGATTGAAATCTCCTGGAATGAAGTATTGCTAGCAAACGAAAATTCTGATTTTATAGGACCTTTGAGAACTTACAATGGATCCTATAGCGAGGATCAAACTTTGGGGGTTTTTCAGGGGGCTTATGTCCATGCGGACCAGGATGTAAAAATCATATTTCCTATTGGTGTCTGGGAAGGCAGCAATGAAGGCCGCTATACAACCTCATCTGAACGGTCTACATCAACGTTAAACGACACAAAAGGGTGGAATATTAACTTTTCACTTTCGTCGGGAAATTTAAATTATAATCTTGGCGGTTTAGGCATGCACTCTCAGGCCAAGGAAAGCAAAGATAGATTTGATAGAATAGCACTTCCAAGATTTTTAGACTACATAGATGTTAACTTTGAACATCCTGAATATTTTTCACCAAAATTTACGAAGGATGTTGTTCCATTGCAGGAGTCTTTCATCTGGGACATGATTGTGGTTTCAAGTCTGGGCAATACCCCGGTAACTGTTTCATGGCAAAAAACCATACCAGTTCCCGTGGGCATGAACCTGGTTTTATTCGATGTTGAAAAGCAAAAGCCAGTAGACATGCGAGGGCAAAACAGCTATAAAGTGGCCGGAGAAGACGTTAAATTGCAGGTTTATTATGGGGATGATGAATTTATTGAAGAACATCTTAATGCTTATTTCATTAATATTGGGGAGGTATTTCCAAATCCTTTTTCGGAGGAGTTTTTAATACCTGTTTCACTCCCTGCTTCTGAGTCTTCCTATGTCATTAATGTAAAGATTTATAACAGTATAGGAAATCAGGTAGTGCCTACTTATGATTTTACCGTC
>CAMPJM010000253.1 GCA_946886805.1 uncultured Flammeovirgaceae bacterium
CATAAAAAATCAAACGCATAATTATTATCTGCATTAAATCGATTGCCTTTGTCTGCCCAAAATAATTTGTACATTATTAAAGTGAGAGGGAAAGCCAAAATTCCTGATTATATTCAATTAAGGGACAATAATTTTGTATTAATTGCGTATTTCAGGGCAGACAGGCCTTTGAAAAATCTTGAAAAGTATGGCCTTGAAGGTAAGGAAAGTGAACTTGAGAAAGTTATTGCTTCCTTACCCTTTGGTAAACTTCAAAAACTTGAAATCTAATAATACTGCATGTCTTCTTCTTTTTCTTCAGATACAGTTATAAACGTAAAGGATGCCTGTATTTTTCAGGAGCATAATACCATCTTAAATGATATTAGCTTCGAAATAGAGAAAGGTGAATTTGTGTATTTGATTGGAAGGACCGGAAGTGGTAAAACTTCTCTGCTTAAAACCCTTTATGGTGATTTGCCCCTCCGATTGGGAGATATACAAGTGGCAGGTTATGACATAAGGACCTTGAAACCTTCAAAAGTTCCTTTTTTGAGGAGAAAATTGGGCATCATCTTTCAGGACTTTCAGCTCTTCATGGACCGTTCGGTAGCAGAGAACCTGATATTTGTAATGAAAGCCACCGGCTGGAAAGATAATGCAAAAATAAAACAAAGGCTATCGGACGTATTGATGCAGGTCGGCTTAGGTTCGGTAGCTTCCAAAATGCCCCATCAACTCTCAGGTGGAGAGCAACAAAGAATAGTGATAGCAAGGGCACTATTAAATGAGCCTGTAATTTTAATTGCGGATGAACCGACGGGTAATTTGGATCCCGATGTCTCTGAAGGAATTTTTAAGCTTTTTCTGGAAATCAACAAACAGGGTACTGCACTTTTACTCTCCACCCACAATCACCAATTGATCAAAAGCTTTCCATCGCGGGTATTAAAATGTGATAAAGGAAGACTTCTAGATTCTAAGGTAGATTCTTTTGACTATTCAACCCACGTTTAAAAAGAGATTCTAAAAGCAATATTTCCGGCGAGTGCATTTTCGAATAGCGTGAAAGGAAAATTCTGGCTGTAGTTTTGAGGGTTCCCCGTACGGGGAACGTGTGCTATGGCTTGTTTTTCAGTTATTTATGCTTCAATGAAACTGTAATAAGGCAGTATGATCCTATAAAGTAACCTACCGCAGCTGTTATAGCCAGTGGTTCTTGTTCGATTGTCAATTAGTTAGTCAAAAGTTGCCCCCATACTTTACAAATGTTGCCGAAATCAATTCCTGTGTTTGCTGGACTTGTGCTTGGTAATGAAATATATTTTATATCGCTTTTCCTTTCGAAATACTTGTCGTAAAGTGTTTCGGACTTTATTCCATTGAAACCGACAACTTTTAAATTCTTGTGTCTTGCAATAAAGCCGTCCAAGTCATTTGGCTGGTCGTTTTCGATTGCACTATCAAGACTGCCTTTTCTATTCACCTTATGAGCTACGTCCCAAATACCAATTTCTGACTTTAATAAAAGTGCCTTTTTGTCCGAGTAGGTGAGTGGTAAATCATTGCCAGTTATTGTCGAAATAATTTTCCAAAATCTGTTTCTTGAATGTCCATAATATTCGCCAAGTTCGAGAGATTTGTCACCTGGCATAGTTCCTAAAATCAAAATAGCCGTGGCAGCGTTTGAAATTGGGTCGAATGATGTTTTCGTGTGTGCTGTGGTTGATTTAGAAGCAACTTTGTCAACCATTTTTTTTGCCAATACTTTTGGTGCTGGCGATAGTGTTGTGGCTTTCAATGCTGCAGTTCCTAATGGTATCGCACCGCTCCAACTAATGTCAATAGAAGTTCCGTAGTCATTTACCCTAAAGCTGATACTGTCCTTATGTGCAACGTCAGAACCATTAAACTTAAAAGTTTTGCGAAACGGTTTTGTTTCGTGGTCAATGTTAACCACCAAAATGTCGCTCCGTGAAACTTTCTTGGTGTCGATTTTATAACTCTTCGATTTTTCAAGTCTTGTCGAAGGTCGTATAGTTCTATTTCTTGTTATTTCGGTCATTGCTCATTATTTGTTGGCGGTTGTCCTACCATTGGCTATAACTAATAAATAGAAGCACCTTCTCCGTACAGGAGTCACTTTAATTCACCAGTCATTAGGATATTTGATTTCAGATAATAAAAATATCGGACATTTGCCCCAAGTTTTCCACTTGATCCGTTATTATCGCCACTCATTTCAGCCAATTCGTCTTTTTCTGCTGAACTGCTAGAGTCCAAGACGTTTCGGCTGAATGACAATAGGGCAATTAAAATTTAAAATGATGGCTCTCAGCCTTTCCGCCTGAACCAGGAAAACCATCATATTTCACCATGCCGCTGAGAAGGTTCATGCGGCCGTTTATTTTTCAAGGTGCTAATAGACATTATTAATTCGCTTTAGCCAGATTATCTTTGGCAATTTTATAATCTGGAGCCAATTTAAGGGCAGCTTCAAAGTTCGCTTTGGCCGCTGCCTTATCGCCCAATTCAAGATTGTTCAATCCCTGAAAATTATGCAAAGCAGCCTTCATAGGAATCTCTTTTTGCTCCTTAGTACTCTGGTCGTTCAATACTACTTTTAATTCATTGATAGTTGAATCAGCAAGCAATATGTCCAAAGAAGTTTTGCTTCCATTATGCCTTTTTAAATCAAACTGGAGCATTCCTATTTTGTACAAAGTCAATGGGTTGTTCCTTTTCAAATAAAGGCTTTCGTATGCCGATAAAGCCTGGTCTTTAAGTCCAAGATTTTCGAAAGATACTGCCTGAATTTCCAATGCCGGAAGGTGATTGGAATTTTTAGCTAAAATCTCCCGGGCTACCAATAGACTGGATGCGTATTGTTGGTATTCGAAATATAAATAAGCCAGAGAATCCAATAATGAATGGTTGGATGGCTCGATCGCAATCATATTATAAAGGGCATTTTTTGCTACAGAAACATCGTTAAATTTCAAAGCGTTCTGATATACGTTCAGTTGCGTTTTATAAACATCAGAATTGCCGCCCGCTGCCTCTTGGGCTGTAGAAGTGTTTATAAAAAAAGCAAAAGCTATAATAAAACAGCCGATAATTTTGAAAGTATTTTTCATGTATTCTTAATTGGTTTTAGTTATAATATTTTAATGCCTCGGATAGAATTTTTTTAATTTTCGTGTTTTCAATAATATGCCCGTCTATTACCTACCCCTCGCCAAAGGCATCCCTTCGGGAAAATCCCCTGAAGGGGACTTTAGTGCAGAGATTTATTGAAGTTTTACATTTTAAAATTTAAACCTCTGGGAATCCTGCCGCAGTCGCTCGGCTGTGACGAGTGACATCTTAAACAATCTTCCCTCTTCCCACTCCTCACTTCATTCTTCACTCCCAGATTCTTCCTTCGTCAGAATGACAAAAAAGGAAGATCGGTGGTTCATTTTCGACTGCGTCCTTCGGTTCTTTCCTTTAATTTCCCTTTGCACAAGTTTTTCGATTACCCCTATATCCCCTAAAGGGGACTTTAGTGCAGAGGTACATTTAGGTTTTACATTTCAAAATTTAATATCCCACACTCGTTCGGCCATGACAAGTGACATCTTACAGCTTTAAACTTGCAACCTTCTTCCTACTTCCAACTCCCAGATTCTTCCTTCGTCAGAATGACAAAACGAAATATCGGTGGTTCATTTTCGACTGAACTGCATCTTCCATTTTTTTTCGAACTTCAACTTCACTCTTCCTGCTTAAATCGAGCAAGACTTCCGAAGTTCCTTATTTAAAGTTTACTTGTTTAAGATACTTCACCATTTTTTTGAAGCCAAACTTCTGAAGTCTTAAGTTACCGCAGTCGCTCGGCTGTGACGAGTGACATCATGCGGCTTTAGACTTTTAACTTGAAACCTTCTTCCATCTTCCTGCTTCTAATTTCTAACTTCTAACCCCTCCTTTTTCCCCAAGTCAATCATATACTGATAAAGGTCTTTGAAATTATTTTTGACTTTTCCTTCCATCACCGCCTCTTTCAGGGCTTCTTTTATATTGCCGACAGTTCTTCCTGGCTTTAAATCAAAGGCTTTCATAATTTCCTCCCCTCCCACTTCAGGCTGAAAATTTCGCACGTGATCTTTCTCCTCTACCTCAAGCATTTTTCGTTCCACAAAATCAAAATTACGCAGATATTTTTTAACCTTTACGTCATTTTTGGAGGTAATGTCTGCACGGCACAATTTCATAAGGTCTTCTACGTCGTCCCCCGCTTCAAATAGCAGTCTTCTGATCGCAGAATCAGTTACCGTTTCTTTTACCAAAGCAATTGGCCTCAGATGTAGGCGCACCAATCTCTGGACATACTTCATTTTTTCGTTCAAAGGCAGCTTCAACTTACGAAAAATATTAGGGACCATTCTGGCCCCTTTATCTTCGTGACCGTGGAACGTCCAACCCACTCGTTCATCAAAACGTTTTGTTGCAGGCTTTGCGATGTCATGCAAAATAGCCGCCCATCTCAACCACAGATTATCAGACATTTCACATACATTGTCCAGTACCTGCAAGGTATGATAAAAATTATCCTTATGTGATTGGCCATTTATTGTATCCGTTCCCAACAAAGCAACCATTTCAGGAAAAACATCCTTCAATATTCCAGCATGGTACAACAGTTTAAATCCATAAGAAGGTTTGGAAGAAAGGATGATCTTGTTGATCTCGTCGGTAATTCTCTCCTGAGAAACTATTTTGATTCTGTCTGCCTGGGCAGTTAATGCTTCAAAAGTATCGGGAGCTATATCAAAACCGAGTTGGGAAGCAAATCTGATTGCTCGCATCATTCTCAGCGGATCGTCAGAGAACGTGATCTCAGGCTCCAAAGGCGTCCTGATCATTTTTCTTTTCAGATCTTTTACACCATCAAAAGGATCAACCAAATCACCATAATCGGCTTTATTTAAACTGATGGCTAAAGCATTAATGGTAAAGTCACGCCGCTTTTGATCGTCTTCTAAAGTCCCGTTTTCTACAATTGGCTTTCGTGTTTCCGACCGATAGGATTCCTTTCTAGCCCCCACAAATTCGATCTCGAAATCCCCTTCTTTGATCATTGCAGTACCGAAGCTTTTGAACACAGCCAGGGAATCGGTTTTACCCAAGACTTTGGCAACCCTACTTGCCAAGTCTATTCCACTGCCAACACTTACGATATCAATATCTTTTGAAGGTCTTTTCAATAATAAATCCCTCACAAAACCCCCAATAACATAGGTTTCCTGGTCTAATTCTATTGCGCATTGATGAATTACTTTAAAAACAGCATTCTCTTCTAAAACCTCACTGAAATTCATCTTTAATTTAATTTATTATCCTTCTCTAATAGGCTCTCAATGGCGAAAGCTTACAGACTGCAATTTTTCTAAATCGAAAAACAAGTTTATATCACTCTTTAATTTCGATGAAGTTTGACAAAAAAAACACCAACAGATTAATTTTTAATTTGTCATTTAAAAACGAAATTATTGTTGATAAAATTTAATTTCCCCGTTTAATCCCAAAGACATAACCTTATCAGGAACAATCTTCCATTCAAAATTATCTGGCAAATTTAGCACTTTCTCATTTTGCTCCAAAAATTCGCTTTTATAGAACGTTTCGTCAACTATGGTGAGAACCAGATGATGCTTTTGGTTAAAAAGGAATTTATGGAAAACGCCTTCATTATACACTCTGATGTTTATTGATCCATCTTCATGTAAAAAACGAGCAGGTAAATTTCTTCCCTGCTGATAAATCACTTCCAATGATTTTTCAGCAAACTCCACAATATCCCAGGCAAGCTCAGGCACCTGTTGTAGATAATTAGACAGTTGCCCAATTTCTGGGAGCAGTAAAACTGATTTTTGAATAGAAGATTTATATTTTTCCAGAAACAGGGGATATTCCGGCGATTTTATATTTCCTAAGATCCCGATGCAGCTTTTCTGAGTAATGAGCAGCAAATGACCATTCCTGAGGTAACCGGCAACTTCATGATCAAACATAATTCAATACTTTATAAATCAATTTACAAAAGGCAAAGAAATTAGCAGCACAAGCGGATGCTTGCGCTAGCCCTACAAAGAAAATCAATTATAAATGAAGAAACTAAATGTGGCGAAAAATTTCTGCTTTCTACTTCCCTGGCGCGAGCGTCCG
>CAMPJM010000254.1 GCA_946886805.1 uncultured Flammeovirgaceae bacterium
TACTTTATGTATCTAAAATCATGGTCACTTTTTAAATCTACTAAAAACGAATAGATCAGATTTATCACATTTTCTATGTCATCCTGATGCGTGGCTTCCACGGTGGTATGCATGTATTTCAACGGCAGGGAAATAAGCGCCGAAGCTACACCCTCATTTGAATAGGCAAAAGAGTCTGTATCAGTACCAGTTGTTCTGGAAGCAGCCGCTCTTTGAAATGGTATTTTATTTTTTTCTGCAACCTCAATTACCATTTTCAACAAATTATTTTGAACAGCCGGGCCGTAAGTCAGAACCGGTCCTTTTCCTCCCTTTTGATCGCCACTCTTTATCTTATCATACATTGGAGAGCTTGTATCATGGCAAACATCGGTGATTATAGCCACATCAGGTTTTATTCTCTGAGCGATCATTTGTGCGCCCCTTAGCCCAATTTCTTCCTGAACAGCATTCACTACGTACAGGCCAAATGGCAAAGTAACCCCATTTTCTTTTAATCTTCTGGCAACTTCTGCAATCATATATCCTCCGATGCGATTGTCTAAGGCACGACCTACCCAATACCGATCATTTAGTTTAAAGATCTCGTCATCAAAAGTAATGACACAACCCACGTGAATTCCTAAACCCTCTACTTCTTCTTTTGAGGAACATCCACAATCGATAAATACATTCTTAGCGGTAGGCTTTGGCTCATCCTCTTTATCGCGAACATGGATAGCCGGCCATCCAAAAATCCCCTGAACTATACCATTTGCCGTGTGAATATTTACCCTTTTTGAGGGTGCAATTTGAAAATCAGAACCACCGTTTCGGGTCACATAAATAAACCCTTCATCATTGATATAATTTACAAACCATGATATTTCATCAGCATGTGCCTCTATCACCACTTTATAACTGGCTTCAGGGTTTATCACACCCACTGCGGTGCCATAGGTGTCGGTGTAGTAATCATCTACATAAGGTTTCAAATAGTCGATCCAAATTTGTTGACCAGGAGTTTCGAAACCTGTTGGGGAAGCATTATTAATGTATTTTTTTAAAAATTCAATACTTTTTTGATCCATTGTTTCAGTTGTTTAGTAATACTATTAATGTGGTCGGTTTCGTGGAATTATCTCTTATCAATAAAAATCATTTAAAATTAGTCTCTTATGCACCTGACCCTTTCCTAAAGTGAGAGGAGTTTGAATGGCAAATTTTCAACGATTTCTACTCAATTCTCATAGTTTCACATAAAAGTTAAAGTGGAATATTTCCGTGTTTTTTTCTTGGAAGTTGGTCAACCTTGTTCTCCAACATTTTAAAGGCAGAAAGTAATTTCTTTCTCGTGTTAGCAGGAAGAATTACCTCATCTATATAGCCCCGATGGGCTGCTCTATATGGGTTGGCGAACTTCTCGGTATATTCTTTAATCTTCTCCTGTAGCATTTCTTCGGGATTTTCAGCTTCCGAAATGTCTTTTCTAAAGATAATTTCTGCCGCACCCTTTGCCCCCATAACTGCAATTTCCGCTGTAGGCCAGGCATAATTCAGATCCGCACCGATATGCTTTGAATTCATTACATCATAGGCTCCTCCATAAGCCTTACGGGTGATCACCGTCACTCTTGGAACGGTGGCTTCACTAAAAGCAAATAATAGCTTAGCCCCATTTGTAATGATTCCATTCCACTCCTGATCGGTTCCGGGTAAAAATCCGGGAACATCTTCCAAAACCAATAGGGGAATATTAAATGCATCGCAGAACCTCACAAACCTGGCTGCCTTGGTACTGGCGTCAATATCCAAAACACCAGCGAGAGATGCGGGTTGATTTCCAACTATTCCAATACTTCTTCCGCCCAGCCTTGCAAAACCAACGACAATATTCTCTGCAAATTTCTGATGAACCTCAAAAAAACTTTCTGCATCCACAATTCCGTCAATAACTTCACGCATATCATAAGGTTGATTGGGATTATCGGGAATGATCTCATTTAATACCGGCCGGGTTTCATCTGCCTTAATAGTATATGGCAAGCGTGGGGCTTCGTCTTCGCAATTTTGCGGCATATAGCTTAGAAGCCTTTTTATGTTGTTGATACAGGTGACCTCATTTGCACATGAAAAATGCGTTACTCCACTTTTCATGCTATGAGTGCTGGCTCCTCCTAATTCTTCTGCCGTAACATTCTCCTGCGTTACAGTTTTGACTACGTTAGGGCCTGTTACAAACATGTAAGAGGTGTTTTCTACCATTAAAACAAAGTCTGTGATAGCAGGGGAATAAACAGCTCCTCCGGCACATGGTCCCATTATTGCCGAAATTTGTGGTATAACACCAGAAGCCCGGGTATTTCTATAAAAAATATCAGCGTAACCGCCTAAGGATACTACACCTTCCTGAATCCTGGCACCCCCTGAATCATTTAATCCAATAACAGGAGCACCATTTTTCATTGCAAGCTCCATAATTTTAACTATTTTCTCAGCGTGCGTTTCTGACAGAGAGCCTCCAAAAACCGTAAAATCCTGCGAGTAAAGATATATCAATCTACCATTAACTGTTCCATAGCCAGTTACAACCCCATCGCCTGGATAATGCTGTTTGTCCAGACCAAAATCTTTGGCTCTGTGCATTACAAATTTGCCCGTTTCTTCAAAAGAACCCCCATCCACTAACAGCTCAACCCTTTCTCTTGCGGTTAGTTTTCCTTTACTGTGTTGCGCTTCAATTCGTGCTTTTCCGCCTCCTAACAAGGCCTCTTTGTTTTTTTGCTCTAACAAATTGAATTTTTCCTTATTTGTCGGAAGGGTATAAATCGGAGCAGTTTTCTTTGAATCTTGCATCAAAATATGGGTTTATGTGGATCAGCAAATATAGGCAAGCTAACAAAATTTTATACGGGAATCGGTTCAAAATTAGCTAAAAAATGGCAATCGAATATTACTTTATCTACAACGAAAATTTATCCAACGCAAAAAAAAATAAAATTAACCAGTGGTAAAAAAAGATAAACGCTATAGCGGAATAGATTTTGCAGAAAATATACTAAAGTATGAATATCAACAAAAGTGCATTGAATAGTTTACAAATACTATCATGTTAACTCTTTGGTAAAGATAAAGTATTATATTTCGCAAAATTTTCCAAATGGACAATAAAATAGCTGTAATAGATTTAGGAACAAATACCTTTCATTTGCTTTTGGCTTCCATCGAAGGCAATGGATTTCAGACGCTTTATAAAGAAAAAATTGCTGTTAAAATTGGTCAAGGTGGTATCAATGAAGGTTATATTACAGAAGAAGCAAAAACAAGAGCTTTTGCTGCAATTGAAAAATTTAAAATTTTAATCGATAAAGAAGGGATAAAAAATATTTATGCGACCGCAACCAGTGCTATTAGAAATGCAAAAAATGGCGTAGAATTTACCAGGGAAGTATATAAAAAGACTTCTATTAAAATCAGAATTATTGATGGTGAACAGGAAGCCGAATATATTCATTATGGAGTGAGCAAAGCTATTAAAATTGGAAAAGAGCCAGCTTTAATAATGGATATTGGGGGGGGAAGTATCGAATTTATATTATGCAATAACCAGGAAGTTTTTTGGAAAGGAAGCTTTGAAATTGGGGCGCAGCGGCTATTGGATAGGTTTCATTACCACGATCCAATTCATAAAGAAGAAATTGAAAATCTTGACGCATATCTGGAAGAAAGTCTAATCAGGCTGGACGATATTATAAAAAAAATCAAACCTACCTCCCTTATTGGCTCATCAGGGACTTTTGATACGCTTAGCGACATTTATTCCTTTAAAAATAATATTGAAAGGACAACCGAACTCACCGAACTCCCCTTGCCGCTTGAAAGCTTCTTTGAGATGCATCAGGAAATAATTCAGAAAGACAGAACACAAAGATTGGATATTCCGGGAATGATTGAATTACGGGTAGATATGATTGTTGTTGCCAGTTGTCTGATCAATTTTATACTAAGGAAATATAAAATTGATAATATGCGGGTATCAACTTATGCTTTAAAAGAAGGCCTGCTGTTTAGTATTATTGAAAATTATCAAACTCCTGATTAGTCAACTTTTGTAGTCACCTTTCGCTATTGCAGACGTAAGCATTCTCTCCTCAAAAGCTAAAAATTTATGATTGAAATTATTACTTTTGCCTACGCTTAAAAGACAATACTGTCTTTTAATGAACCTACTATTCGTTCTTAAAAAATATCTTATTAGTTATGTATTCTTATCCTGATTTAAAAAATTTCACAAAAGCTATTCTTATAAAAATGGGGCATTCAGAAAAGGATGCTGAGACTGCCGCAGTAGTTCTGCTTTCTGCTGATTTAAGAGGCGTAGATTCTCACGGCGTGGCCCGTTTGTCAGGATATGTAAGACTCTGGGAAGCAAAAAGAATAAACTCAAGGCCAAATGTAAGGCTTGTTCATGAATCTCCAAGTACGGGCGTGGTGGATGCTGATGGAGCATTAGGATTAGTTTCAGCACCTGCAGCCATGCAAATAGCGATAAATAAAGCAAAAGTAGCGGGGACAGGTTGGGTATCTGTCAACAATTCCAACCATTTCGGGATAGCAGGTGTGCATGCGATGATGGCTCTCGAAGAAAATATGATTGGCATTGCTATGACAAATGCCAGTCCTTTAGTTTCTCCTACTTTTTCACTAGAAAGGCTGTTAGGCACCAATCCTATTGCTGTAGCCATACCTGCCGCGACTGAACCGCCTTTTGTGGCTGACTTTGCAACAACTACCGCTGCAAACGGTAAGCTTGAAATACTACAGCGCAAAGGCGAAACCGCTCCAGAAGGGTGGATTCAGGACAATTTAGGGGCGGTAACTACAAACCCTTACGCATTAAAAGATGGAGGTGCCCTATTGCCTCTTGGCGGAGACAGAGACCACGGAAGCCACAAAGGCTATTGCCTCGGAGCAGTAGTAGATATATTTTCCGCAGTACTATCAGGTGCTAACTTTGGCCCTTGGGTTCCTCCCTTTGTTAGCTTCCTTCCTTTACCTCCCGATCCTGTTGGGAAAGGAATTGGTCATTTCTTTGGAGCGATGAGAATTGATGCTTTCAGGCCGGCAGAAGATTTCCTGAAAGATATGGACATCTGGATAAAAAGGTTTAGAAATGCTAAACCAGTGGCTGGAGAGGAAAAAGTTTATATTCCGGGAGACCCAGAAAGAGCTATGGAGCAAGTAAGAATTAACGAAGGTATACCGCTGTTAGATGCTGTTGTAAAAGATTTGGAGGTTCTGTCCGAGAAATTTGATATTCCAGCTTTAACTATGAAGAATTGAAGCTACAAGCTAAATCCTACTCTAACAACATAAGGTTGAGGGTAGGATGACTTATCCTGGTCGTAAATAAGGTTATAAAGCAACATTATACTCACTCCTCCTCGTGACCCAAATGGTTGAAAATACCCACCACCTAAAAATAAGGAGGGGCTATAAATCCGTGAGGTTCTTGTCTCACCTCCAACCAGACTAAATGTTTCATAATTCAACCCTTCATACTCCGTATGAAGAAAAAACTGAGGAGTTACATTAAACCTGGAAAAAATACTTCCACCGTAGTTGTGTGTCTTTAAATCTACATTTTTATAATTAATGTACTGATAAATAACACCGATGCCGCTGGAAAACCGATTGGTAAACATGTATCCTACTCTGGGAGAAACATTAATGGCTGTATAGTTACTTCCTGCAGAAAAACCACCACCACCGCCTACGTATACTCTTTCCAGAAAGCTGTATTCTTTATCTTTCTCAATTTGTTTTTGAGCCAACAAAGTGCCAACTGATAAAAAGCATAAAATTAAGACTAGGAAAATCTTCTCCTTCATAGCTCACTAATTTTTATTCCTTTTCAACTATTATAAACAAATCTTCCGATTTCTTTTTCATAAAGTAATTTTCCCGGGCAAATTTCTCAAGAAGCTCACGATTACTCAGTAGTTCTTCACGATCCTGTTTTACTTCAGCAATTTTTTCCTCAAAATAAGCCTTTTCGTTTTCAAGATCATTCAATTTCTTGTTCAACTTATATTGTGTCACAAGATCATTAGAATCAAAAAACAGCATCCATACCAAAAATACGAGCGAGGTTATAAAATAAAAATTCTTGGTAAATGCGGGTAATTTGGAAAGCATATTAATC
>CAMPJM010000255.1 GCA_946886805.1 uncultured Flammeovirgaceae bacterium
AAACTGTGCACTCCTATTTACCATTTTCTGTGCATTGTTACTTACTGGTTACATTGTGCCAATTTCCTCATAATTCTATCTGTTTTTGATAGGGCAACTATAATTTTTTGATAGTGTAGAGAATCATCGTTTTGTGAGACAGTAACGGTTGGTTATCGTGTTCGACGTATGAATAATCGGAAGTGTCTGATTCAATGGCAAACACTGTCTCTATTCTATCATTTTGTGCAAATGCAAAATTTGAAATCAGAAAAAAACCAATTACTATTTTTATAAATTTATCCATTTTATAAGGTTCAACGACTCTTTACTTTCTGACTAAATGTTTTGCCGTCTGAAACTTATTGAACCACCCGGCCCACTTCACTCATCAGCGTCAGAATTTCCAATGACTTAAGCCACCGATCTGCCTTAAATCAATACCTCCCAAAAAATAACTGGAAGCGCTATTAAGATACAAACTTTTGATGGCATACTTATTTATCGTTTTGTGAGACAAAAATTTAATGCAAAAGCTATGCATGCTGACCCAAAGAACCCCGTTACCTCTGCTACTACTATTCTTGTTCTAGAATAGGTTCAAACCTTAAATTTCTAAGTTTATAATTGTCTGTCATGGGGCACCTTTAATAGTAAGTAACTTAGGAAAAATAACAATTAACGTCATTTTAGTCGATTCCGTGGTGAGATTTTAAATCAAAATCTATTTTATCTATAAATTAGATTTCCGTTTTCATCTATTACGTCAAAATATCCGTGTTCGCAATGTCTAATTAGATCTCCTACTCTGGCATATTTGGGAAGTTTATCTTTGGGAATTTTTATAGTCCTATGCTCCCTAGATTTAGCAATCATTTCATCCTGAACAATATCAATTATCTTAAGGACTATACTCATTTCGTCATGTAAGTTGTATATTAATTATTATCGTAAAAACAACTCGTGAAGACACCGGCTGTGGGTGAAGAAATAGAATCTTACTATTCTCGATAGATCATTTTATTGATGTCTGGATTTTTAGTAGAAAACTTAACTAAATAATACTCACCAACTTTTGGTTTAATTCTGGCATCATATCCTTGTGTACCCTGAATTAGTCTATCACGGACTTTAAATGAATAAAAAACAGTTGAATCCCCAAAGTAATCACCTTCCAAAGAATCTATTACCCCTCTTGTTGTCTTTTCATAAAAGTGAAAGTGGAATACCCTATTTCCAAAAATTAATATTCCCCAAATAATTATGAGAAACCCTGAGTAAATAAGAATTTTCCTAAAAACTAAGAAATAGCGGTTTTTACTTATATCAAAGATCGGTTTTTTCATTTAAATTTTCTTTTATTTTATTTCCCTCGGCTGAAGTTCCTCCACTTTCTAAAGCCTTAACTGTTTCTACAATTACCTTTTGTAAGGTAGGCTTTAGACTCTTCAAAAAGGCTCTAGATTCATTAGCGTTAAACACTTTAGATTCGATTAAATTACCCAAGATCCCAGTACCTATACCGATACCAAATCCAACCAACGCATCAGACTTCGTTTTGGTGCCACCAAAGACAGTTTCCAAACCACCGTCTATTGTTAGGTCAATCGTGGAACTAATGCTAGCATCCAAAATATATTTGTCCCATACCTATTGGTCACGAGTGACGTTAATCCTGAAGAAAAAGTATCTGCCCAATCACCTTTACCGAGCTGTCCTTTATTTAATATTAATTGTGTAGTAGCATTGATGCTTGCTCCTGTTAAAATGTTTTTCCTGCACCTAATACTGTTCTTGCACTCATTCCTTTGGAAATAATCCCGAGTGCGCCTATTCCCCCTCCTACAGGAGCAACGGTCAAACCTATCCCGACACCTTCACCAATGAGCCTACTTTCTCGAGGAACGGAATTACGTAAATTTTGATCGTTTTGTGAGACAACATCGGGGTGGTTCGATTTAACCTGTTAACAACTTCTTCAGTTGCAGTTTTCTTCAATCCAAGGTTCAAATTCATCAAAGCCCCAACTCACTACCTTGGATAAATCACTGCATGCTCCAACATGATCACCCATCTCAATTTTTAACTTACCACGAGTTATAAAAGACTCTGCTTGATTGTCATCGATCGCGATAGACCTATTTAGGTCGGCTAATGCATCGTTAAGTTCACCTGATTTAATTCGCACGATACCGCGGAAATTATACGACTTCCAATTGTTTGTATTAAAAGTGATACTTTTCGACGCATCAGAAATAGCTGCTTCTCGGTTGCCATTAAGCAATTGGAGCTGTGCTCGTTCAAGTAAATAGTAAGATACGTGGTACTTCCGGGTGGTACATTTGCAGCGTTCTATGCATTTGGTAATATCAACAATTGCTGCCTCGTATCTACCTAATTTAAAATTTAATTCAGATCGAAAACCATACCTCTGATATAAGGATGAGTCAATATTCAATGAGCTATCGACATAAAATAAAGCCTCTTCGTATTTTCCATTCTCGCTTAAAGCGTTGCCACGTTGGAAAATTTGTTCCGCATTTTGAGAATTGGCATTATAGATCGAAGTTGCTAAAAATACTATAATTAATAAAAGCCTTCTGAGTAGCTGATTCATAAATAAGGAGTAGATTGATTTCGCAATTTAAAATTTTTAATACTTTTAATAATCGTTTTATGAGACAGTACCTCGATTGTAGGCAGCCTTTATTACTTTATTTAGTGATTTTCTTCGTTTATAAATTATGTTTATGACTAATAATATTATAATTCCTAATACCAGAAGATGGGCTGAGTCTTTATAAATGTATTCCCATTGTTCTAAATTTGTCATCTTTCGGGTCACATCGTTAATTCCTATATTTCTTGAGTGATTAACTATTTTATTAGAAGCCGCCAAAAAGAAAAATGTAGTAACAATACTACATATTATTAGCGAGGTTAGACCTAGGATCAACCCTTTGCTAGTGTCCGTAATAATTCCAACCCCTCCTGAAAATACTGCTAACCAAAACATAAATTCAGTTACTACTTCTTCAAAAGGTCTTCCATGAAAAGTAAAGTTATCATACCCTAGAGTCTCATTATAGTTTACAATATGGTAACCGGCCTTCAGCATATAGTATAATGAAACTAAGGCTATTATGGCTCCAATTACAAAAATGAATCTACTTGAGTTTATTAGGCTAGGCCTCATTTTTTATTCATTATGCTTGCCCAATTTGTCCGTGTGTAACCTTGTTGCGTATATTTTCAATAGGTTATTAAGGTATTTTATTTAAATCAGATATTCAAATCTGTCTTTATTTTAATAATCGTTTTGTGAGACGGTAAGTTTTAATATGCGATCTTCAGGAATTAACCCCGAGACCGCCCATCAACAATGGTGCTTTATGGCCTAGCTTAAGTGGAAAACAACGATGATTATTCGGTTTCATCTTTAGGCTCGCTGTATCTTTTAAAGGATATATAGCACGTTTGAAGTAGAAAAACGCCTAAGAATATAGTAAACCATTTGGAAAAATTAAACATTCCGTCCCCACAGTCCCCACCACCATTAAACCAAATAAAGGGGTGTAATATATACACCAATAGCATTGTCAATGGATTTATGAACTTACTTTTATAAACATTGAACATACTCTGGAGAACTAGTACTATTTGTCCTATCACAATAGAGACCATAAAGAATATCTTTGAATAAAATTCATTTTCCGCGATTACCGCCCAAACATTTGGTCCGGAACAGGCAATAACCCCTGAAGCTATCATGGTAAACATTAATACAAGGAGTAGCTTTTTCATCGTTTTGTGAGACAATAAGGTTAAGTAATATCTGAACGGCAAAATTGGTAAAAAGCTTTATACTTTGCTGCTCCTGAAACATTCGTTAATGTTCTTTGTAGTGATACAGTTTTAATTACCTCTTAATTGACTAAACAGATATTTTTCGATTTCCTCGTGTACATCAGCATACCCTCCCACAAACAAGAAGGTAACAATTCCTTGAGGATTTACAACAATATGTTTAGGAAATGAAAGACCGAAAGTTGAAGCCACCTCGGCATTAGATAAAGCCTGCTGATATTTGAAATCCCTTTTCGTAAGGAACTTCTCTAACTTCTCTTTTTCATCATGGGCAATTGCGATAAACTCCACATCCGGCCTTGATTTAAATTCTTCAACCATTTTGTTGAGTCCTGGCATTTCTAAAAGACATGGTTTGCAAGTTGTAGACCACCAATTAATCACAAGATATTTTCCTTTAAAATCATCTAAAGCTAATTTATGTCCGTCTATTGTTTCTACGCTGAATCTCGGCATTGGTGCATTCTTCTCTATCGCCCTCTCGACCCGTTGAACAGATGCAATTTTGGTGTTCCCATCTTTATTTATCCATTGATAAAAAACTTCATCGGTTTCTGGGTTAAACAGAATACGAACAGAAATTTTTTCAGAGCCGTTGTCCAGCCCGAAATCTACATCCTGACTTAGCATATTCGTGGAGTCACTTTTCTGTAGAGGAACTGACTCATAATACCTTCTTTTGTCTTTAATAACTATCGCCCAATATCTATGCTCATCCTCTTGCTCATATGAACCAAATAAAAATTTGATGGAGTCTGTCCCTGTTTCTAGTGATGTACTTTTGACCAGAGGTAGGTTCTCCAAATAAATTGACGCTTGAGCAGGATATCCAGAATTTAATTTACTCATTAAATAGGAGTCATTTAGTTTCTGTGCTTGTAAAGTGGCGGCAAAGCAAAACCCCATGACTAAAAGAATGATTTGTCTCATTTAATTAAATTTAATGATGATTAATTTAACTAAAATAATAGTAATTATTATATAAGGTGAACTTATCGTTTTGTGAGACAGTAATCCCGCGAGGAAAAGCAGTAATAGGATTACGGGGTTTCTACTTTTGCCATAAGTTAAGATAATTTGTTATAATGCCTTGAACTTTGCCCTTTCCAGAAGACCAGCCGACAATTTTATATCGTGTTTCGCTACGTTTTAATTTTGAATTTGTCGAAATGTTCTTTTGGGATAGAAACTTCGAAGATTTCATGTTGAGTCTCAATGCTGAATTTATCATTTTGCTGTACGCTTTTTATTTTAATTATATCCTCGCTTTTTAATTCCCTATCAAGAAAAGGGAGATGGCTTTTAATTAACACTCTACGATTCTCAAGAAGTAAGGCATATCGATCATCTGTATGTAAAAATAGTTTTAGAGTTAATAGGGGAATTAAAAGAATAAGTGCTATTTCCGGTAAAGGAGAAATGGTTTCAAAATTTCCAATCAATCTCAGAAATCCAAAAGGTCCAAATAGCAAGAACAAAACCAGCAATAAGAGTAAGTCCACCCAAAGAAGAAACAAAACTATCGTATTGATAAATTGGATTCTGAGGTCGCCTTTCTGAATCATTGATTATGTTCCCAATTTTAAGTTAAACAACAGAAATTTTAATATAAAAGCAAAATCAACCAATCGATTTTGTGAGACAGTAACGACCAGCTAAGCTCCCTAGGCTTTCGCTTTCCAAATTTTTATAAAACGCAAGCCGATACCGAACATCATTAATTTGACTTGCAAATCTTTCCTTAAGCTTTTCCGAAAATAGCTTTTTTATCTGCATTTCATTCCATCATGTAATTAAATCGTTCAGTTCCAAGTTCCTCCAGTTGCTTCAATGTTCCGGAAGTTGAATTTTTAGAGAAAAGCTTGGCCAATTCGTTGCGCTTTTCAGTTAGCAAAGCGACCTGACCACTTAATCCAATTCTGGTGTTCAGGATTCGTTTTCGCCCAATTTTTGACAAGGGTTCCGTTGTCGATTTCAGTCGTATCAATGAGGCTAATAGTTCAACGTCCACAAAGTTCTCATCGCCATGCACAGAACCAATTTCCAGACTAATAATTCCCCTGTCATTCAAAAATTGAATTCTCATTTCAGAGTTCTTGAGTTTGATGAGCGCTCCACCGGTGTTTGATGAACGTTCCTCATAAATATCGAATTCCAGTTGGCCTGCGACTTTCATTAAATGTGATTTATATTCTTGTTCGAGTGCCTCTTTGTAAGTCATTTCCGTGATTCTATTATGGCTTTATATTCTCTATATCTTCTTCCACCGCACTGATTATTTCGCACGTTTGAGAATATTAAATCTAAAGAAGATCAATAATTTTTCGATCGTTTT
>CAMPJM010000256.1 GCA_946886805.1 uncultured Flammeovirgaceae bacterium
ATAAAACCCGTTGTGTAGAATTACATTTAACATATAAAAATCATTTAAAATTAGTGTTTTTAAAACCTCACCCATCCCTCTCCTAAAGTGAGAGGGTTAATGGTCTAATTTTAATAATTTTTATTCAATTCACGTAGTTACACGCAACTGGTTATAAAGGATTTTTCTATTTGAAATGTTGGTCTGCAAAGTTCATGAACATCTCCCAATCATAGGCCGTTAAATCATGCCCTCCGGATCGGACATGGTACCCCATATCTTTACTCATCACAGGAGTATCCACTACAGGCATTTTATCGGTGGGTAAACTTTCTTTGCCTAACAACTCGTAAACAGGTGAAGCATGTAAAAGCGATAAAAATTCTCCTTTGGGATCGGCCCATCGGTCTTCTATGGCGCTAGCCACATATACAGGTCTTGGGGCGATCAGTGAGAGCAACATATGCTGATCGACAGGCAGGGCAGCTTCATTTTCGTTATATTTCATAAAATTATCACTGAACCAATGAGGGAAGGTCGAGTTGATTATTGCGACGGTTTCTCCAAAACGACGGCGAGAGAGGGCGGCCCCTCCACATCCCGAGTTGTTAGAGATTACAAGGGCAAACCGCTCATCAGTGGCCCCTGCCCATAATGCAGCTTTACCAAGGCGGGAGTGACCAACAACCGCTACTTTTTGTTCGTTGATGCTGTTTTCGGTTTCAAAATAGTCCATTGCCCTGGAAAGGCCCCAGGACCAGGCACCAATAGCACCCCATTCATCTTGGGCTGGCTTTTGCTGCCCTTCCTGATAAAACAAAGGTTGTATGCCATTCTGAAAGCCATCGTCATAATCCGGATCAAGGTCGCCATAATAGATGGTAACTAAGGCATATCCCCTATCAATGATACGTTCGACGGGCCAACGGTGAATACGAAAGCCTCGGGAAGCTTCAGTGGCTTTATGGTTTTCTGTCCCGCATTTTTCGCAATTTTTCACCCATTGATCGGTAATCGTGATCCTCGGGTCGGGATGAATGCTTTGATTGCCATAAAAATTAAGCCCTATGAAAGCCGGAGCAGGGCGAGTTTGGTCGTTCGGGATAAAAATCAGCATATTCATCTCATGGCTCCCTTGCTTGTTGCTAAAAGTTGCGGTCACTTCCTTCATAGTAGCTTTACCGTTCAAGGCATCTTTCCATTCACCGGTTGTTTCGTACCGGGTTTGTACTGTGCCCTCAGGCACTTTTCCGTACACTTGTGTTTTAAATAATTGAAGAATTTCAGGTCGACGCTGCTTTAGCCAGGCTTGTGGATCATTTACCGGGTTTCCCTCAGAATCCTTCAAAGGGTCAGGCAATACGTAAGAAGGCACATTGCCTTCGTCATAAATGGGTGTCACTTGGGCCGTTAACGAGCTCCCCAATAGGTTAAAAATAAAAAATAGGCTAATGCAGCATGCGGAATAAAATGGATGATTGAGCATAATAGTTTAGAGAAAAGAGCCTTTGTAAATGTTCCCGATTTTTTGCAATTTAGAAAAACATTAGAAATGTGCGCTATTAATTGCAAATACTGGAAAAGCAATCGTGTTAAAAATAGACTGAACAAGCAAATAGACGACACTATAAACTTGCCCTTAAGCTGTCTTGGCCGCCATATCACTTTTACGATAATATTATCCCCTTCAGGATTATTTTTAAGATTCGGTTGTCCTGATATGTTGTTCTGTATGTCAATTGGTTGCAAAAATATTAGTATATTTGATTTCATGGTAGAAAAGGAATGAGAGAACATGTCACTATAAAAGACCTGGCCAAAAAGCTAAACATTTCTGTTTCCACTGTTTCCAAAGCCTTCAATGAAAAATATTTCGACATAAAGGCCGATACCAGAAAATTGATCCTGGAAACTGCGGAAGAAATGGACTACAGGCCTAATCCTATAGCAAGAAAATTACTCAAAAGAAGAACTTATAATATTGGGATCATCGTGCCAGAGTTTCTCAACTCCTTCTTTCCCAGAGTTGTCTTTAGCATGCAGGAAAAGCTTGTTAAAGAAGGTTATCAAATGCTAATAATGCCTTCCAATGAGCGTTTTGAAACGGAATTGGAAAACATTAAAACCCTGGAGAACAATATGGTCGATGGCTTGGCCATTTCTCTTTCCAAGGAAACTAAAAATGTGGATTACATCAACCGACTTATAAAAAGAGGGATGCCTATCGTACTCTTTAATCGGGTAAGCCAGTCCATTAATGCGCCCAAGGTTATTTTTGATGATTTCAAATGGGCTTTTTTTGCTACTGAACATCTTATCAGCCAAGGCTATAAAGACATTTATCATTTTGCTTTGCCCTTTCATCTTTCCTTGTGCCAAAAACGAATAAAGGGTTTTAAGCAGGCATTATCAAAACACAATATTCCATATGACGATACTCATATTGTAGAAGCAGGTATTTCCATTGAAGATGGGGAAAGGGCCATTAATACGTTACTGAATAATGGGACGTTGCCCGAAGCTATTTTTGCAGCAGGAGATAAAATTGCAGTAGGCGCCATGAAAGCATTGAAAAAAAGAGGTATCAAAATACCCGACCAAGTAGGCATAGTGGGATTTACAGAATCATCCTTGGCTGAAGTTGTGGAACCTAACCTGACAAGTGTTGACCAACCGACGACGGAAATAGGACATACAACCATCGACCTCCTACTACAAGCTATTGACAATCATAAGGTAGAAAATAAAGAGTTTATTATCGATGGTAAACTTAATATCAGAGAATCATCTTTAAGAAGCAGGAGGGTATAAAATAAATATTTTATACGGGAAATTTTTTGTATGTTTCTAATGCTGTTTTCTTACCCTATAAAGGCTACTGCCGTGCCCCTAAACCATGCAACTGCTATTGTGTAAACTGAATACAACCACAATCCTCTACTCTAACCATACGTTTTTCTCCTGATAATAAATTGCACCATAGCTTTTTACTTCTTCTACTGACAGTCAGTTTCTGGCCTCGATCACTTCAGATCACGGTTCTCAAAAAACGGTTCTCAAAAACTGTAATTATTTAACATCCTTTTCGATGACTCTACTTCTTCACCACCAAATGTCCCAACCCCGGATCTTTCAGCACCCGCTCCATTTCTGCCTGAATAATATCCTGTACATCCTGCTTAATTTGTAAGTAATTCCGTTGTACCATTGCATTGTCCAGTTTGCGGATGACCGGAATATCTTTATAATTTTCCTGTTCTTTTTTCAAGGCTTCATGATCGTTCAGTATTTCACAATGGAACGCTTTTAGTTCGATTTTACAATCGGGATTATCGGCTACCATCCCCACAAACTCACCGGAACTAAGGGCTGAAATTTTAGATGGTGGTATGGCTGCTTCCAATTGTTTAGAGCGACTGATAGAAGTGTCCGAACTGTTGATGGAAAGGCTTTCCCTGTCCTGCATGACCTTTCCAAAACGTTCGGAAAGCACCTTGGCCGTGTCACCGGTTACCTGTCCGCTAACAATGTTCCCGGTGATGTTCATGATCACATCTGCCTGCTCCTTACCATAATCTTTCCGTAGCTGGCTGAAGTCCTGAACACCAAGACAGGTGGCCACTTTATTGCTCCTGGCAGTAGCGATCAGGCTGTCCATATTGTTGAGATAGATCGTAGGGAACTCGTCAAACACCAGGCTGCTTTTCAGGTTTCCTTTTTTGTTCACCAGCTTGATCAACCGGGTGACATAGAGCGATAGAACCGCTCCATAGATCTGTATCTTTTGGGGGTTGTTCCCCATACAGACAATCTTCGGCCTGTCAAGGTTATTGATGTCCAACTTAAAATCATTGCCCGATAACACATAGTACAACTGTGGTGAAGAAAGCCTTGCCAACGCCACTTTAGCGGCCGCTATTTGCCCCTCCAATTGTTCCATTACATCATTCAAATAGGCATTGACAAAGGGGTTGATCAGTACCTCTATTTCCTTTTCTGTCCGCAGTGCGGTAAACAGGCTTTCATAACCTACCTGCATCATTTCTATGACATGGGGAAGGGTACAAAACCCGCCGTCTTGGTATTTCCGCAAATACCATATAATAGCGGTCAAGAAATTTATCGGCGATTCCACAAAGAAATCCCCTTGCCGCTTGATCCATTCCCGGTTCAGACTCATCAATATTGTCCGGGCGGATTCCGCAGCATCCGTAATATCGGACATGGTTTCATGGTCAAGCGGGTTGCACCGGTGGCTGCGGCCAAGGTCGTCAAAATTGATAACAAAAAATTCCGGTTGCACGACATACCTATCTCTATACTTCAGCCAGGTATTGTAAACGATTTTGGAAAGGTCATCGAACTTAAAATCATATACGAACATGCTGAACCCTTTCCTGATGTGCTGGGTGATCACATGCCTAATCACAAAATAGGACTTCCCCGAACCGGGGGACCCCAAAACGAGCAGGCCACGGAAAGGGTTGATGAAATTGATCCAGCTTTTTCTGGTTTTGCTTTTCAATTGATACTGGGCTGGCAAGTTGATGGAGTATTCGTTTGCCAGTAGCCTTTCTTCCTGCGGAAAGGTCTCGTTTTCCTTGTTGAAAATATCATTGTTATTGATTTTCGTCTGAATAATTCTTGACAACAAAGCACCGCCACTAAGGACCAGTAAAAACCCAACTGAGGCTAAGCTCATATAGAACAAGGCCAGATAGGTTATCTTTATTTTCACCAGCAAAGAAAGGTAACTGAAAAAATAGATCAGCAGGCCTGTAATGATGTAGGCCAGGGCTGTTCTGTAATTCAATCTTTCATCCTTCCTGCCCTTTGCCCCCATCAAGGAAATGGCTAAGAAACTCAAAGCAATCAACTTTGATTTATGGAAGTTGCTGAACAACCCTGTGTCCTGGATATTGCCCATTAGCCTATCGGTCAGCTCTAAGGTTAATTCCCATTCATCGAACGCTGCGTAACAATAATAATAAAAATGTAGCACCAGAATCACAATGCCGATCAACCTGGTCATGTCCAAAATTTTCCTCAACGCCTGCTCGTTTTCCCCTGTCTGTATAGCCATCGCTCAAATCTTATTGGTTATTCGAAATACCTTTTCGTTTCTTCCTTTTTTTCTTCTTTCTCAAGTGGTACGGCAAATACCCGTTGGTATATTCAGGTTGCATGAGTGCATCTAACACCTTTCCTACATTTGGTCCTTGAATAGTTTGTTCTGTAGGCAGCGTGGTCTTGGACATTGTTGAATTGGCTCCTGCCTGAACATTATTTTGCTCTAGCATTTGTTGTTTTTCCACCAACTGCAAACCCTGTTTTTGTTCAACCGAACCTTCTTGTTGGCAACGATTCTGAACAGCTTTGGCACCGTACGGCTTTCCCAAAGCACTGCCGTTGAACACACATTTTGTAATGTGGTCAACGTAGGTAATACCATAGATCAACCCGGTTTCGTTTTGGCGCAAAGCCATATGAATCCCCTGCTTTTCCAATGCTTTTACCAAATCCTGAAGCTTAACATCTTTACCCCTTAAGGCCAAATCAACAGCATTCCTGATGCGTGACTTGAAAGGCATCCTTTTCGCCTCGTTGTTTTTAAATTTTTCCCCTAAAAATTTCATCGTTGGAGCATTGTAAAAATCACTCGCCTTAATGGGAACACCGACGGGCTTTCCATCTTCGTTCAGTATGCGGTAAACCAATCCGCCTGATTTGAAAACCCTTGAATTTTCACCACCACGGTCAGCCAAAACGTTGTACTGGCGAAGTACGGCATTCAGTTCCGGTAAGCTGGTGTATTTGTAGGTATCAAGCACTCCGATAAGGATATTGGTGAGCGCTTTTTTTGACTGAAGTTTGCCGTAGCGGATCTTTCCCATTGTGATCGGTTCCAGCTTGTATGCCTGTTGCTGTTTTCGTCCTTCGGCAACCACCAAACCAAACGTTTTTTCGATTTCCTTTCGGGCTGGTTCGGACTTGCGGATGCCCAAGTGATGCATGTCAATTCGGCTGCCGTCTGCCTGGATATTTGTGGCAACCAAATGGATGTGAGGATGTCCCGCGTCGTGGTGCTGATAGACCAAGAAAGGCTGTTCCCCGAAGCCAATCTTTTGCATATAAGAACCAGCAATTGCCATCAGTTTTTCTTTGGGAAAACCCTTTTCCGAAGGGTCAAAATTGA
>CAMPJM010000257.1 GCA_946886805.1 uncultured Flammeovirgaceae bacterium
CAACAGATAGTCTTGACTTTTACGTACGCGGAAAAGGTTATGCCATTATAAGTGCAGAGTATAATAAAGGGGCATTTATGGCTACGCTGGCACCCGGTTATTGTACTGATTGCCGATTTCGGGGGCCTGCTATTAAACCTGATTTTTGGATATTTTAACGTTGTAAAACGCTCATGAGGACTATAGAAAACATAGTGATTGTAGGAATTTTAATCGTTTTAGGCTTGTCCTGTGTGGAGCCTTTCAGTATCCATTCCATCAGTTTTGACAAAGCGATAGTGGTAGAAGGACGTCTCACCAATGAACAGAAGGAGCATTATGTAAAGCTTAGTTATACCAGACCGATAGGAGAGGAAGAGAACGCTCCGCTTACAAGTGCAGAAGTATGGGTGGAAGGGGCTGATGGCAGTAAGATTGAGTTTATAGAAACTGAGCCGGGGCATTACGAAAACATTGAGAAAATATCCGGCGTGGCGGGAAACAACTACCAGTTGTTCTTTACCACTTCTGAAGGTCGGCAATACCAATCCAACCCGCAGGAATTGATAGCCTCACCACCCATAGATAGCATTTATGATGTATATGCAGAGAAGGCCAATACGAAAACAGGTGAATTAATGCAAGGGATACAATTTTTTATGGATACCCACGATGAAACCAATACTGCCCAATATTACAAATATGAGTGGGAGGAGACTTATGAAGTATATGCCCCGTACCCTTCCTATTATGAATTTTTTTCCGATCCAGATACAGCAGTAGCCCGTACCGAAGACGTGAGTCCTTGCTACGCATCCGCTAAATCTGTCGGTATCAATGTGGGAACGACAGTAAACTTAACCGAAAGCCGCCTCTCTGAATTGCCAATCCGTTACATTACCAATGAGACCGATCACCTAAAATCTGCTTATTCC
Organism: uncultured Flammeovirgaceae bacterium; assembly: GCA_946886805.1. The sequence goes on from CAMPJM010000257.1 coordinate 915, forward strand.
ATACTTGTCAGACAGTATGTGATCAGCGCGGAGGCTTATAGTTTCTATAGAAAAATTTTAGAGAACAATAATGATAACGGGTCGCTCTTTGATAAGCAGTTGGGAGTGGTTGCTGGGAATATATCTTCTTTGGCAGATCCAGACGAAACTGTGCTGGGTTTCTTTGAAGTGTCAGGGGTTGCCGAGAAGCGGTCTTTCTTTAAGTTTGAAGATTTGGATAGGCGTTTTCCCTTGCCAGATGAACAATATCCCTGCTTAATTCAACACAATATTTCTACGATAGATAGTCTTGAGTATTACGTACGGGGGAAAGGTTATGGGATTGTAAATGCAGAATACTGTTATTCAATACGCTGTAACAACGAGTTCAATGCTATGCTGGCACCCAAGTATTGTACGGATTGCCGATTCAGGGGGCCTGCTACCAAACCAGATTTTTGGATATACTAAAACGGATATGAAAAATATTTTTCTATTATTGAGTTTCAACGTTTTGGCTGTGGTCAATGCACTGGGACAGCATGACGTCAGAGAGCAGGTCTATGTTCATCTCAATAGCCAAGTGTTTGTTTCTGGAGAGACCATGCATTTTGCTGCATATTGCAATAGCCAGCTTACTGGCGAACCCTCCGGGCTAAGTAAAATATTGTATATAGAGATTGTAGGTGAAAACGGGCCTGTGCACCAACAAAAGATTGATTTAATTGAAGGGAGGGGGAATTCCCGGTTCTTTGTCTCATCCAGCGTACCATCCGGGCAGTACTACCTCCTTGCCTATACCAGATGGATGAAGAATTTCGAGGATTATTTTCAATGCCCGGTGTTGATTATAAATCCTTTTGAATCATACCCTAATCCACCCAAGGCTGCCGAACCTGAACTCGAGTTTTTTCCTCTCCATGATCAACTGGTAGCGGGAGTGGAAAATGTCGTTGCTTTTAATCTAAAAGCTAAAAATCCATCAAACTACAAAGGTCGGCTTGTAAACAACAATAGTGAAGAAGTGGTTTCTGCTTTTTCTATAAAGCAGTTTGGATTAGGAAAATTAAAGTTTACGCCACAAAAAGGCCAATCTTATCAGGTAATATTGGAAGATAGCCTCGGCAATATCAACTTTTACAATTTACAAGGCATTGCGGAAAAAGGTTCTTTTGTAGTATATCGTGAACGTAACAATCAATTAGCGCTTAAATGTCAAATAGCCGGCCCAACTCAGGATTCTTTGAACTTAAAACTTACAAAAGGCGATATTTTATATCAATCCAGTGTTTTATCTAATGCATTCCACGCCGTTCCTAAAGCGTTTTTGTCCGATGGGATCTCCCATGTTCAGTATTCCGACTCCAACGGGAATGTGATAGCCGAGCGTTTAATATATCTTTCCAATGCAATGCTGAAAAAGGAACGGATCAATCAAACTTATGGTGCTCGACAAAAGGTAGCGATAGAGACCGAACTTGATTCCGGAACCTATTCGGTTTCTGTCAGAAAAAAGACAGACTCGGAATTAGATGGCCATCAACATGCGATTTGGAATGGGTTGTTCCATCATATTTTAGAGTCTGCTGTTCCTCCTTCCGCATATTTATCTGCAGATGAGCGAGATATAGAAGCATTTATGTTAGCTGCTAACAGCCGTCCGGTAGTTTCAAACCGCGAGCAGGTCAATTTGCTCCCGGAAATAAGGGAAGAAATTATGACAGGAAGCATTATGGATACTGCGGGGAATCCGGCAGCGGGGCAAGAAGTTGCATTGACGCTTCCTGGAGACCCGTTTCAATTGCGCATTGGCAAAAGCGACGCACAGGGAGATTTCGTCATCCCCTTCCAAAGTGCCGGATCCAACACAGAAGCTATCCTTACAGCTATGGATTTTAACCATAAATTTGACATAGCAACGCATAGTCCATTTCTCAATAAATATCCTGAATTCAATTATCGATTGCCACATCTGGATAGCACGCGGGTCAAAGAAATCATTGAAAGGAGTGTAAGAGTTCAAATTGAGAATGCCTATTTTGACTTATCGCCAAAAAAGCAGGAATCAGATCGATGGAGGGGGGAAATCCCGTTCCATGATATCTATTTGTTGGATGATTACAAACGATTTCCTACCTTAAAAGAAACCTTTACTGAATTTATCATTACTGCCAATGTAAGGGAGAACCGGGATTATGTTATCAAGACCACCTATTTTCCCGGACTGTTCCAAACTGAATACCCGCCACTGGTTTTGTTAGATGGCGTTCCCCTGAGTGGCGAAAAGGCGATTGCGTTAAGTCCATATAGAGTTGAGTCGGTAGGAGTTCTTCCAAACCGATATTTTTTGGGATCAAAGGCGATAGACGGAATAGTAGGTATTAAGACTTTTAACGGCAATTATGGAGGCTTTCAGTTTGAGTCTCGAGGAAACCATAAAAAGGTTCGCATAATGGGGCTTGCTAAAGGCGATGAATATAGCTTTTTCGACTATTTAGAAAATACTAATCGTCATGAAGCAGATCAAAGGGATCAATTGTTTTGGGATCCCAACTTCAGGCCTGAGGAAAAGAATTCGGAATTAAGTTTTTATACCTCTGATGTACCGGGGGAGTATGAAATAGTGATTGAAGGTTTTACGGGCGACGGTGAGCCTGTTTCAATGTTGTATGTTTTTTGGGTGGACTGAGTGATCGGCATGAGGCGTTTCACAACAGTATGGACGTGTAAACGTACGAGTGGCAAAAGCATTGAACGGGAACCGGGCACAAAGGTTTACACAAAGCTTTGTGTAATTATATGTCTTTAAACCCTTGATCCTTTTTTATAAAAAATTTAAAATAGGCGACTTATAGATAGAATATCAACATGGTTTTCCAGTTTCTATCTCTTAAGCGGTCGTAAAGCGGCTAATACAGGGCGTGCAAAATTTCAGTAGAGGGAGGTTCTGGTTGTAACCTGTTGCAATGCTCTTCATAAAAGATCTTACAATGCTAAAAAGGAAAGAGGTAATAGAAAGAGAATTAACTTCACAAGTTCATCTGGATTTTCCGCCGGTGATCTTCGGAACCAGTTCATTAGGAAACATGTATATAGCGCTTGAGGAAAGGGTGAAAATCGACATTATACGCGAATGTTTTCGCCAATCTAAAGGAACGGTTGTTTTTGATTCAGCGGGAAAATACGGCGCAGGCCTTGCTCTGGAATCTTTAGGGAATAGCCTGAGAGCGTTACACGTCAAACCTGGAGATGTTATTATTAGTAATAAATTGGGGTGGGTGCGAACTGAGTTGACTACACCCGAACCAATCTTTGAGCCTGGTGTATGGAAAGACCTTCAATATGACGCTGTGCAAAAAATAAGCTATCAGGGGATTATTGAGTGTTTTGAACAGGGTAATGAACTGCTGGGCGGCTACATTCCCCAACTGGTTTCTGTACACGATCCTGATGAATATCTGGCGCAGGCGCAAAGCGAAGAGGAGTCTGATAGTTTTTATAGCGATATACTTGGGGCATATGAAGCCCTGGGAGAGTTGAAGGCGAAAAAAAAAATAGTAGGTATAGGTGTTGGGGCAAAAGATTGGAGGGTAATAGAACGAATTGCAAAGGATGTACGTCTGGATTGGGTAATGTTTGCAAATAGTATGACGATTATGAATCACCCAAAGGAGCTATTGGTTTTTATGCAAAAACTCAAAGAAGATGGAGTGTATATCTTCAATTCGGCAGTTTTTCACGCCGGATTTCTTGTAGGGGGTGACTACTTCGACTATAAGCTTCTGGATGTCAATAAACAGGAGAACAAGCCTTTATTCAAATGGCGGGATGTTTTTTTTGAATTATGTAAAAAATTTGATATAACACCGGCAGAAGCTTGTGTGCAGTTTAGTCTAAGTGCGCCGGGTGTAGTGAGTCTTGCGCTCAATACCTCGAACCCGGAAAGGGTAAAAGAAAATATCGAGATTATTCACAGGAAAATTCCAATTGAATTTTGGGAGGCCATGAAAATTAAAGGGCTTATTCAATCAGATTATCCTAATTTATAGTAGATTAAATGGCAAGGTGCACGGATCATAACGAAACGGATGCTGCGAAATATAAGTTAATTTATTAAAATACTGACGTAATGAATAAAATTGATGCACACCAGCACTTCTGGAAGTTTGACCTGACTCGAGATAGTTGGATTACTGACAACATGAAAATGCTTAGACGTGATTTCCTTCCATACGATTTGGAGCCATTGCTGAGAGAAAATGGTTTTGATGCTTGTGTGGTTGTGCAGTCTGACCAATCTGAAGAGGAAAATCACTTTCAAATTGCTAATGCTGAAAAATACCCATTTATCAAGGGCGTAGTAGGCTGGGTAGACTTTCAGGCAGAGGATGTAGAGGAGAAATTGTCTTATTATTCCCAATTTCCTAAGTTGAAGGGCTTCCGCCATGTGCTGCAGGGGGAGAGCGACCGGGCATTTATGTTACGTCCTGCCTTTAAAAGAGGGGTTAGCAAGCTGAAGTTGTTCGATTATACCTACGACATTTTGATTTTCCAGGATCAATTAGCTTATGCGAAGGAATTGGTGAGCGCCTTTCCTGATCAGCCTTTTGTGTTGGACCACCTTGCAAAACCCGACATCCGGTCCGGAGCAATACAAGAATGGAAAAAGAACATTAAGGCACTGGCGGAACATGAAAATGTAAGCTGCAAAATATCCGGAATGGTGACAGAAGCCAATTGGGAAAACTGGAAAGTGCAGGATTTCACACCTTACCTGGATGTGGCCGTAGCCGCTTTTGGTACGAACAGGATTATGTTTGGCTCAGACTGGCCGGTTTGTCAGGTTGCCGCTTCCTATAAACAAGTGACAGATTTGGTAAAGGATTACTTCTCTTCCTTTACCCAAAATGAACAAGCCAATTTCTTTGGAGGAAATGCTTCAACATTTTACAGGCTCCAGGAATGAGGCTTATAGATACAAAAAGAAAGACTGCGCAGGAAACTCTTGCCACTTTAACAAAATTTAAACGCTATTTATCAGAGATATGAAAACGCTCGTATGTACAACCCCCAGGCAATTTGATTATAGCAGCGGAGAAAAACCCGTATTAAAAAAGGGGATGGCTATTATAAAAATAAAGCGAATTGGTATATGTGGCACCGATCTTCATGCATTTGAAGGGACACAACCTTATTTTACTTATCCAAGAATCTTAGGGCATGAATTATCTGGTGAGCTGGTGGACTTTGATGGCGCACA
>CAMPJM010000258.1 GCA_946886805.1 uncultured Flammeovirgaceae bacterium
ATGGAAAAAACTGGCCAATAGCCTTCGATTAAGATATTTAATGAGAATATCGAATAAAGTAGATGTAAAATCAGAAATCGCCACCATTGTGGATAATCCAGCACAGTTTCCTGTTTTTGAATCTAACGATGATAATGCGGCATTGACTTATTTGCCCGCATTTCCCAACCAATGGCCCATTCATACCTATCGTGTTGGATCCTTTGATGAATATCGGTTAAGTGTAAGCCTGGGAGATAGACTGAAAGCATTAAATGATCCTAGATTGCAGGTCATTGCCAGGCCAACAGCGTCGACAGTAGGCTCCGAAAACCCAGAATACATTGGCGTTCCTAACGGCTTAAATGATGCCGAGGCTTTAGCGTACAACGGAGGTTCAAACAATGTCTCGCGAATAGGAGAAAGATTTTATGAAGATCCTGCCACTGAAAAAGGGATTATTATGACCTATGCCGAATTGCAGTTTATTCTTGCCGAAGCTGCTGCGAAGGATTGGATAGCAGGTGATGCAGAAGGTTACTATTTCAATGGTATTGAAGCTTCTTTCGCCTACTATGGTATAGAACCTGATCCTGCTTACTTTGAACAGGAGTTGGTGGAGCTTGATCCCGCCCAGGCTTTGGAGAAGATAGCATTGCAGAAATGGATAGCGCTTTTCTTCAACGGTTACGAGGCCTGGTTCGATTATAGAAGAACGAAATTGCCAGAACTTACCCCTGTAGATGGCAGTGATCGCATTATGTCCAGATGGGAATATCCGGGAGAGGAGCAGAGCCTTAACAAAGCTAATTACGATGCCGCTGTTGCCCGACAAGGAGAGGATGATAATAAAACCATGGTATGGTGGGAGAAATAGATAGAAGTTAGAAGGGGAAGTAGGAAGTTGGAAGACAGAAGAATAAGCAAAAAGCAGCTCCGACTTCCGAAGTTTGGCATCGGGAGGTGTTGAGGTATTTTAAACCGCTTAGCTTCCTAAAAAAACTTCGGAAGTCTTGTTCAAATAAGCGATAGGCCAAGAAAAGCTTTAAACGAAAGAGAAGGAGATAACCCTGAAAGGGTGACACAAAACTGGATCGTCCGACAATTCATACATTTATAACCTGAAAAAGCAAAATGAAAAAAAATTTAATAATAGCTTTATTTATCCTTACAGTTAATGTGGCTAATGCGCAGGACAAGCTTAAAACTGAAAATGTATTTTTGATTTCTTTGGATGGACTGAGGTGGCAAGAGCTGTTTACCGGAGTCGATTCAGCTTTAATGATGACGAAAGAATATACCCATGCTCAAGACGAGATTAAAGAAAGGTTCTGGGATGATGACCCTCTGGTACGGAGAAAAAAGCTGATGCCTTTCTTTTGGAGCACAATAGTAAATAAAGGCAAAATTATAGGAAACAGGAAATATGGCAATAATGCTAACCTTACGAATACTTTCTGGTTTTCTTATCCTGGCTATAATGAATTGCTTACCGGATTTGCTGACCCTAATGTGGATAGCAATGATAAAAAGAACAACCAAAATATAACTGTTCTGGAATACGTCAACCAGCAAGAAGGATTCAAAGGGAAAGTAGCCGTCTTTGGGTCATGGGATGTATTTCCTTATATCATCAACGAAGAGCGGAGCGACATCCCTGTTAATGCTGGTTTTGAGCCTGCCAAGGGAACTGATCTGACAGAAAGGGAGAAATTCCTGAATGAATTGCAGGAGCAGATCCCCAGTCCCTGGGGAGGAGTGAGGCTGGATGCTTTTACCCACCATTATGCTTTGGAGCATATCAAGAAGGAAAATCCAAAGCTGGTATATATTGCCTATGGTGAAACAGACGATTTTGCCCACGATGGCCGCTATGATTTTTATGTGAAATCTGCCAATCAAACCGATGCTTTTATAAAAGAACTATGGGATTATGTACAATCGCATAAGCAATACAAGGACAAAACTACATTTATAATAGCCACTGATCATGGCAGAGGTACCGTTCCACTGGAAACATGGAAGCACCACGGTTCTAAAATAGAAGGTGCAGATGAAGTATGGTTTGCAGTAATAGGTCCGGACACAGAGGCAGCAGGAGAACTAAAAACGAAAGAAACCTATTACCAGAATCAAATTGCTAAAACCGTAGCCCATCTTTTGGGACTTGATTTTAAACCGGAAAAGAAAGCGGGTGCAGCCATGACTTCTTTATACAAATAAAACTATTCACAGGGCGCTTGCTTATGTCATTTTTTCAAGGTTTACTGCTTTTTAAGGTTATCGTTTTTTTCTTAACGTTTGAAAAGGATCATAATCAAAACCCCGGACATGAGCCAGCTCCCTCTTATTCCACTTATACTGTTCAACCTGAAGCTGCTAATCCTATTGTAACAGAAATTGACAATCTTCTAGAGGGGTTGGTAAAGCCGAAGCTAGAAGAAACGGATGTGGTTGAGGACTGGTTTTTTGCGCCGGAAAACCATAATGAAAGCATTATTGCCGATAATACTTTGAAACCAAAGACTGGGAAGATTCTAGACTTGCCCCATAGATTTCCGGAACCCAATACTGTTCTCTGGTATTCAAAAACAATGCAAATAGCAAAACCTTTCATCTTAAAAATATCAGCCGATGATGGCGCGCAACTTTTAATCAATGGGAGGCAGCAAAAAAGAATAAAAGGGGAGGTATTTGAGCTGAAACCAGAAGGTGAGGTTAATATCAGTGTAAGGGTTTTTAACAATGCCATGTCCGGGGGACTTAGGAAGGTAAGTATATCTTCCAAAGAGGACTATGACAAGTTTCTTCAGGAAAAAATGCGCTATGAACGTTATTGCCTGCTTGCGAAAAAGTTAAAGCGATTCACGGACCCTGAAAAAGCAATGATCGACGCTATAATACAGGCACTTGAGACACAAAATGATGCTTTACTTTCTAAAGCTGAGTACCATTTTGAACCTTATCCCTATTTTTTGGGAGGTCCCTATCTCCAAAAATCAGATAAAGATTCTCTTCATATACTACTTGAAACAGGCCGGAGCTGTGGCTGTGCACTCTTAACAGGAAAAACAGAAACAAATTTAAAGGTTACAGCCCTAGATTCCAACACAACCTTGCATGATTTCAAGCTGGTTCTAAATCCAGAAGATTCTTTCCTTTACTATAGGTTGCAATGCGATAAAACCATTTCCAGGGTTTATAAGGTAAAATTAAAAGAAGATAAAAATGCCTTCTCTTTTAATGTATGGGCAGACAGTCAGGGAGGTTGGGACACCTTCAGCAAGTTCATGGAAAACGTTCATGAAAGTGAGGATGTCTTTGGAATTGGTGTCGGCGATCTTGTAAATAACGGTGCAGATGCTCATGCCTGGCAATCTTTTTTTTCGACCTTAAGCAGGGCGGGTGCTGAGATTCCTTTTCATCTGCTTCCTGGCAACCACGATTACGATGGGGTCTACGATGACCTTAATCCTACACTTTTTAATCGTTTTGTTAGAAATGGCGGGAACAACAATTATTTCTCATGGACTTATGCCAATTGTGCTTTTATAGCCTTAGATCCTAATGAAAATTTTCCAGTAGGCATTTTTGAAGCATCTGCTCAGTACAAGTGGTTTGTAGAACAGTTGGCAGCGCAAGAATGGCTGGAAGCGGACTGGCGTTTTGTTTTGGTACATCAACCTCCTTTTTCTCAAGGCTGGCCGGGATATCATGGAGAAGAATCGATCAAGAAATTGATCCTGAACACCGCAGAGGCAGGTAAAATAGATTTTGTGATTTCAGGTCACACGCACGATTATGAAAGGCTTAGCCGACCTGTAGGGAATCAAAAAGTTCATTTTCTAATCGTTGGAGGAGCAGGTGGGGGATTGGAGCCCCAACCTTCTTCTGATTTCCCTGAAATGGACACGGTCATTAAAGCCCATCATATCGCCCGATTTCATATAACAGGGAAAAAGGCCACTATTAAAATTTTGGGTTTGGATAATGCAATATTGGATTCCCTTGAATTTTCTAAATAAGATAACCCGTTGTGTGACTTAAGTAAAGTTGATAAAAATCCTCAGAAAATTAGACCATTAAACCCGCTCTCTTTAAGGCCAAAATACTGCCATGACATGAGCATGCGATTGTCTGTTGCTATTGCAAATAAACGTATACACATGAAATATTACCCGATATTAGCCCTCTTTTTGAACTGCCTTCTAATAACGGAAGGCAAGGGACAGGAAACTATAACGCCAATAGGTGACTGGTGGTTTTGGCCTGACTACGTTTTAGAAAATAAAGCTGAGAATTATCCCGGTCCCAGGATCAGCGTGCCAAACACTCCAATTCAACCCGTGGATAGTGGCAGTGACCCTCTCGTATTTTATGGAGAAGAGCCAACAGAAAGGATTCGCAACTTCCTGAAATCAAAGAGGCTTCCTTCCGGGCCCTTTACTGTTGAAATGTGGATGGTTAACCACGTAAACCAACCCGTCGGGGCTCTGGTGACCGTAAAAAGTACAAATGAACCCCAGGAACCGTCTTGGTTGCTGGGATACTATGATAAGGAAATATTATTCACGCTAAAAACAAAAACATCGCCTTTTTCAGATATTATTAGCCATTCTATTGCAAAAAGGGGCTGGAAAAATTATTGGATGCATATAGTTGCTGTGTTCGATGGTGAAGACATGCGCTTGTATCTGAATGGTGAACTTGTAAACAAAATGAATGCCGGTAAACGAGAGGGATATCCGACAGAGGAATATGAATTGGAAGTAGCGGGTTATATGAAAAATGAGCCCTACATGGAACTTGGAAACCTGTTAAAGAGCCTTAGGATTTATGATAGTGCATTAGATATCAGAATGATAAACCAAAATTTTACGGCTTTTAAAAATCTGGTCGTGGAAGGGAAGCTTTATCCTGACGTATTTCATTTCAATGCAGGCCCTTATCTAAATTATGCGACCCAAAATAGTATGCGGATTTTATGGGAAACAGATCGCCCGGCAAGTGCTTTTATTGAATATTGTGAATCCCTTCCCATAGATAAGAAAATAAATGTAACTACCTTGAAGATATGTCTTGAAAATGGGGAAAAGCAAGAAGGTTATATTCATGAAACAGTTTTGGATAACCTGAAACCCGGCACCACTTATTTCTATAATGTTACAGCTGTTGCTGCAGATGGAACCTCCATAGAATCAGGAGTCCTTACTTTTCAGACGGCAGTAACAAAAACAGCACCTTTTTCTTTTGCCGTATTGGGAGACACAGAAGCCCGGCCGCATATCAACAACAGGATTGCGAAGCAGATTTGGGAAGAGCGGCCGAATTTTTTGCTTCATGTTGGCGATATGACGGATGGTGGGAAGGCAGACCACAAATTCGAATGGAATTACGAATTTTTTGCCGGAATTACCCAGCTAACCAGCAGGGTGCCGGTATTTCCTGTTCCCGGAAATGGTGAAGATGATCTCTTCTGGTATAATAAGTATCATGCCCTACCTGGCAATGAGGGCTATTATAATTTTCGCTATGGAAATTCTGAATTCTTTATGCTGAACAGCAATGAAAAGGAGGATCTTAAGCCGGGAGGCAAGCAATATTTGTGGTTAGAAGAAAAGCTGAAAAATTCTACTGCCACCTGGAAATTTGTGGCCCACCATCACGCGCCTTATTCTGCAGACGAAGATGACTATGGGGATTCCTGGAAAGGAAGTGGAACACTGGGAGATCCTGATATCAGGAAAATCGTTCCGTTATACGAAAAATATGGCGTAGATATGGTTTTCTTTGGCCACCTTCATACGTACCAGAGGACATTGCCCATTAAAGAAGGCAAGGTAAACTCCCATAATGGGGTGATCTATGTGCAGGGAGGAGGAGGTGGAAACCTTGAAGATTTTTCCCCTACAAGAGCCTGGTTTAGTGCGAAAACCTATAGAGGGCACCATTATTTTACTATCAACATCGTAGAAAATATGTTAAATCTAAAGATGTATGACAGTGAAGGGCGGCTGAAGGACTATTTGGATCTGGAGAAGTACTGAACGATCATGAAGTCTTGAAAAAAGAGCAGGACGGCTGTAAGGATATTCCGGTTATTTGTAATCTGGATAATAGAATTGTGCAACGGAATTACATGCAAATTAAGCAGGACGTTCAGGAT
>CAMPJM010000259.1 GCA_946886805.1 uncultured Flammeovirgaceae bacterium
AATGCAACCAATGTGGTCTCCTGAGAAAGAAAAAAATCGTCGAAATAAATTCACATTTGGCTTTAGCGATAAATAATTCTGCCAACCATTTAACAAATGAATTGAGGTTTATTGATCAAGATATTGAAATGGAACTTTTTGATAAAATAGAACGCACTTATACAGGACCATCAAATCACAATGAAAATCCGTATGAATATTATAACCGAAGTGCAAGAAAAGACATTGCGATTATCCGGGATACTTTAAATGAATGGTTTAGGAAGTATCCAAATGATGAGAAGTTTGAATTGAAAAATAGTTTCAAAAAAAAGTTTGCTGACTGTTTTTATGAGTTGTTCCTATATCAACTTTTTACCAAACTAGGATTTGAAATTCAAGTTCATCCTGATTTACCAGACACATCTAAACAACCAGGTTTTTTATTAATAAAGGAGATTTAGAGCTTTACGCTGAAGCAAAAATTGTTAAGAACAAATCTCATCAGCAAGAAGCAATCGATAGAAAAATCAACGAATTTTATGACAATCTAAGTAGATTAGACTCGAAAGGTTTTCTCTTAAACATTGACACATTCATTTTGAAATCCCACAAGCAGCCCAGTACAAAAGGATTAATAAAAAGAATTGAACAAGAAATAGAAATGCTTGATCCGGATTTGGTTACGGAAAGAGTTACAGCAAAAGGACTTGAGTGCATCCCTGCAATAGTGATAGAAAACGAGGATATATTCTTAAAAATAATACCAATGCCACTCCTTAAATCAGCAAGAGATAAAAAGAAGAGTCCTATAGGAATGTACCCAATGGAAAGCTTTTCTGGCGGAGGTGAAGAATCATTGAAAGCCTCAATTTCAATGAAAGCTAAAAGATACGGCAAGCTTGATAAGCCTTTTATTATTTGTATAAATACTTTGGATATCCAGACATCCGGGACACATGATATTGAAAATGCAATTTGGGGATCATTAGCAATATCTTGGTCTACCGATCCAGATAACAGAAATGAAAAATGGATAAGAATAAGAGACGGTGTTTTCTTAGGAGAGAAAGAACCTAACTTGAAAAATTTGTCAGGGGTTTTAGTAACGAAAGTATTTACCCATAATATACCTAACGCAAATTATTGGTTATATAAACATCCTTTTTCTGAAAATGAACTTGAATTCAAATCACTTGGCCTCAAATATAATTATGTTAAGGATGGTAAAATTCATTCAGTATTAGGGGATGATTTGGGAGAGATTTTACAAATTGAAAAAGACTGGCTAAAATAAAAGCGTTATCTATTATATAATATAATTGTCTCATAATACGATCGTTTTGTGAGACAGTACCTCAAACGCATTTAACTAGTTTCATTATATTTTAATATTACCTTGTCTGAATCTTCATGATATCTATTCAACTTTATCAAATTGAATAAAATCATATAATACAAATGAGTATGAATTATTTTCTTCATTTTTGTGAAATAAGATTTCTAGGCCTCCATCCATTTCAATGAATTCTAGTTCTCCGATTTGGGCCAGAGCTGAATTTAAATAACCATTAGGATCATTCATTCTCAGTTTTCCATTTTCCACTTTAACTTCAACTACAAATTCTCCTTTTACATCAGGAAACGGACCTCCTTCTTCATTATATCTATATTTTCCCGCTAGGTGTTTTAATTGTTCGGGGTCAGTTTGATAGGGGTCAATTGTTGTTGGTTTCTTAATTCCCCAACCATAGTAAGTTGAAATGGATTGAAGAATTTCTTCTATTAAAGGACGTCCATTGTCAGCATTTGTCATTATAATCACACCATCGCCCTTGTAAGCAAAGGCCATCATTTCTGTCGTAAATCCCTCATTCTTACCACCATGTTGGAATATCAAAGAATCACCATCCCATTTTAAAGAAGTTCCCATCCCCCAGCTATTTAACTCTTTTGTTAACATCAATTCGATGCTTTCTCTGGACAAGATTCCGTTATCTTTTCCAGCTAATATATCCTGAACTTCAATACAATATTTAGCTAAATCTGTCGGGGTTGTCCACAGACCCGCAGCTGCCTGTTCAGGGTAATTATGCCATAGACCATCGATTGCTCCACCTCTTCTATTGTAGGCAATACTGGCTGATGACTCTAAATTCTCGGGTAGAGGTTGTTCATAGGTACTAGTAGTCATTTTTAAGGGCTGCAAAATTTTACTATGCATTACTTGTTCAAAATTCATTCCGCTCACATTTTCAACTACTTGTTCCATAACGGTGTACCCACCTCCTGAATACCTCCAAATACTACCTGGTATAGTATCTAAAATTACCGGGGGAGTATTTCCTTCACCATTCAGAATCTGAATTAGGGTAGGCATGGGTTCATTAACAGGGTAACCCGGAAAGCCATGTCCTGTTAATCCGGAAGTATGAGACAGTATTTTCCTCAGCGTTACTTTTTGCTCTTTAGTGTACTCATTGTCAGGTATCTCCCAATTCTTCAGATAGTTATTTACATTCTCATCAATATCAAGCACGCCTTCTTCCGCTAGTTTTAATACCGACAGTGCAGCTAATGGTTTACTAATAGAGCCTGCCTGAAATAGCGTATTGGTTGTGACTTCAACTTTCTCATCTTTAATCACATTTGCTATACCATACCCTTTAGCCCAGTGTAATTTCCCGCCTTTTATCACGGCTATACTTAAGCCAGGCACGTTGTAATGTTCCATCCGCTCCAACAAAGTGTATTTTGTTGGCAACTCGCCATCAATTTGAACAGTCGTTATAAGGCTCTTTTCGATCTCTTCTATCTCTGCACCAAGCGAATTATTGGTCTCACTAGTGCAAGCGGTGAAAATAAATAAAGTAAAAAAAATTGGCGTAAAAATAGTTCTCATTTCTCTGATTAATTTAACGCAACATGCAGCTAAGTTGCAGCACATTATTTGCCGTACAACATACATTAATCTCATAACTTTTAATACTTTAATTAATCGTTGTGAGACAGGAAAACTGCATAACCTAGATACCATCCAATTTAGTTTTAGAGGAGGGATAATTGAGAACTACTAGAGGTTTTCCAGCTAGCACCAGTTTAAATTATTTTTCTCAGTGTCAAACTCATTCTCCCTTTACCAGTATCAGCAGCCGGAATTGCATGTTGCCATACCTTCTGCACTTCTTGTGTCATATATATTAGAGATCCTGATGGAAGTTCAAAATCTTTAATTTCATCCTTATTTTCAGTCTTTCTAAATCTCAATGTTCTCGTCTCCCCAATTGAAACTATCGCGACTCCAGTTTCTTTTTCTAAAATATCTATCTGATCTGAATGAAATCCCATCTTGGATCTTCCATCCAAATAATAATTTATCAAACAATTGTTCGGGGTGAAACCAATCGTAGAATTAATTTTACCGCAAATTTCAAGTAAAACGCTCGGCATTTTTAGAAATGGATAGCTGATTTGAGAATAATTGTAAGCAACCCCAAAACTTGCAGTTTTCCTCGCAATCATTCGTTCGTCCCAGTCAACGTTATTTAAAAGAAATTCAAATAATTCTCCTGGTCTTTCTATAAATCTCTCGATGTACATGATTCCTTCCATACACTCTTTTATTTCTTATCGTTTTATGAGACAGTATTATCCGGACTGTATAGTGTCATAGATACTTTATCAATTGGGCTTTAACGGTGATTCCATCTCCAACTCCTTCGATGTCTTCCGTACTTAAGTCATAAAATATTATAGCATCTGCTCCCACAGATCTAGCCTTCGTAAGCATTTCGCTTTTTATAAGTTCTGGATCATACTCAATAAACTTGTCATTTGTCATTCTCCCAATTACCTTGTACTCTCTCTTTACCTCCGTTACATCATAATAGGCCTCAACTGAAGTTGAAGGCGGAAAGGATTCGCCTAAATAATGGATGATTGGGCCACTACATGAAAGAGTTACTAAACAAAACAATATAAAAGTATTAGCTAATAGCCTGTTCTTCATAGTTATTTTAATCATGTTTCTTAGAATCTAAAATTTGTAGATCTTTCTTTAAAACTCAATCTCTTAACATCGTTTTATGAGACGGAAATCTTTATCTCTTTTTTATTTTTTGTTGAATAGTCTCCTTGCCGGAAGATATCCGATTAAAATACACAATAATAAGAAGATACCAATAGAAGATCCTATATCCAGAGCAAAACCCAATTCATAACCCGCTCCGGTACCACCTTTAAATTCTTCGTATGTAAAAGAATTAAAAAATATAAATATTATTAAAGTGACGATCACTAATGCTACTGAGAGATTGAAGGTTTTCATTAACAATCGTTATGTGAGACACATTTAAGCCTATTACTGATTACATTCTTGCTGTTTTTTTCCTCCTTATTATAGTCAGTCCTGCAGCTATGATTATTCCCGCAATCAACATGATAAACCACCAGTAAGGAAGAACCCACAGGAAAAAATATTCCAGAGTCTGCGGCACGTTTGTAAAATAGCCGTCCTCTATCTTTAAATTCTCCATTCCCTCACCAATGGATGTTATGTAAAGAATCAGTGATAGGCCGAATAGGGTAATAATAAGAAATTTCCAGAAGCTTTTAAGCATAAATCTTTTTAATTTAGATCTGGTATTTTTTCGATTATACCCGGGCGTAGGAATAAATGACAACCTTTAAAACACCTTCTCCTTACGTACCTAAACCAATCGTTTTGTGAGACAGTTTAGAAAATGGCGTTCGTAACTTTTATTTGACAGTCTTTAGAAGTTGTAATAATAAGAATAGAACAATCATTAAGGAGAATGAAATCTTTGTAATCAGTCCGATCAAATTCTTATTCTTAGAGTTTAATTCCACTGTTCCTAAGTAAGAAATTCCGGCCCTTCTTAATCCCTCTGGGAGCCGCTCGTAATTACTATAGTTGTCTTTTACAAATTCAATTTTTTTATCCGTTTTGGTCAATAATCGAATTTGCTTGATGAGACCCGTTCTATCGTATGTTTCCCTTACTTCAAACCCTTTTAATTCTTCCTTCTTAATCACACGTTTTCGCCTAGTTAGCCAATGAATGATATTTATTCCATTGTCTGTTATTGTAAGGGTCTTTCTAGTATAGTCATATAAGATTCCAAAAAACCCTAACAAAATTATCCCACCAATTAATGTATAGTAGTATGAATTATCAGCAGTGAAATTGATTCTTTCAGCCGAGACGTAAATTGTAAATAAAAAAAATAATAAGACTGCTGTTTCTACCCAAGGAAAATTCAGTTTAAGTCGAAATATAATTTTATCAGCTTTATCTTTTTTCATTGTATATGGTATGGCCGAAAATCTTAGAGTATGGTGACATAGATGGTTATGAGGTGTTTTATTTTATTCCCATCGCTAAAGTCATCAGGGATTTTAACTGGATCTTTTCTGTTACAGGCTTTTGAAGCCTTAGTAAAACAGTATCTTCATGAAATTCGACTTCCAATCCTTCCATTCCTAAAGCTTTGGTTGGCAAATCATTCTTAATCAACCAATTAATAAATTTTAATTGCTCATTGCTGTGAATGACATACATTTTATTAAAATCCTTATTATCAGGTATCTTTTGCGGGTTGCGAAAGAATAAATTATAAATTTTATCTTCCAAATCCTTTAATCTAATATACGAATCCTTTATTGCATAGTCATATTTAACAAGTGCCACTATAGTTTTGTAAGGCTCTTCATTATATCTTCCTCCTGTGGATCCTGCTGTGTGAAATCCGTAGGAATTAAAAATTGAGACAATTAATATGTTAGGATTATCTGATAAATGCCAAGCATAGCTTATCCTAAAGAATTTCGCCGCTCTCAAAATTCCAAAATATCTTAAATCTGGCTTGGCCGCTTTAGTCAAAGGAAATTCCTTTTTTATCTCCTTTAATAAATTTTTAAAACTTTTATCATCAATCATTTACCAGATCCAAATTATTACGGGTTACTGATCGTTTTGTGAGACGGTTCCTCAATTATGATGCGTTTTTATTCATTTTTACTCAATATTATCGCTCGTCTGTACGACTCAATAAAATATTGTTTTTCTTTACTTTTCTTCCAACAAAAGCCCAAATAATAATTACTCTGTTCCGTTGTTGATATAAAACTTCCATCTTTATA
>CAMPJM010000260.1 GCA_946886805.1 uncultured Flammeovirgaceae bacterium
TAATAGGATATGGCTCTATAAAAAAGAGTGATTTGACAGGGGCCGTTGCTCAGGTCCAGGGGGAAAGATTGCAGCAAATTGCTACTTCAGATCCCAACCAGGCATTACAGGGAAGGGCAGCAGGTGTCCAGATAATCAATAACTCAGGTGCACCCGCAGCAGGCCAAAAGGTAAGGATCAGGGGTGTGGGAAGTTTAAGTAACAGCGATCCCTTGTATGTCGTGGACGGATTTCCGACGGGCGATATTAGCAATATTGCGCCTACGGATATTGAGAGCATGGAAATATTAAAAGATGCTTCTGCTACGGCTATCTATGGCTCTAGAGGTGCTAATGGCGTAATCATTGTCACTACTAAAAGAGGAGAGGCGGGCAAAACAAATTTTAATTTTAATAGCTACTATGGAGTACAAGATGCCTGGAAGCAATTAGACTTGTTGAATGCATCGCAATATGCGACATTACGCCTAGAAGCTTATGAGAACGGAGGGCAGACGCTTGATCCTTCCACTCTCGCCAAACTTCAATTTGTAATAGACAATAACTCCGTCGGAACAGATTGGCAAAAGGAACTATTTAAACAAGGCAAAGTTCAGAATTATAACCTTTCTGTAAATGGTGGAACTGAAAAAGCCAGGTATAATATCTCAGGTACTTATTTTAGGAACGATGGCATTGTGAAGAATACTTATCTGGAAAAAATATTCACCAGAGCAAATATTGATTTGAAATTCACCGAAAAAATTACTGGGGGCCTAAATGTTGCTATTTCTACCGCAGACTATACACCGTTTAACGGCTCTAACTTTGGAGGCCCGTTGGTTGCTGCTTTGCAAAAAGACCCGCTAACTGCGGTTATTGATGAATCTACTGGAACGTGGGGAAGAAGTGGAGTTGCTGATATTGCAAACCCCGCACGGATCATTGAGGAATCTAAAAACAGGACAAATAAGGATAACCGTGTTCAGGCAGGAGCTTTTGTAAAAGCCGAAATTTTAAAGGGTCTTTCCCTGACCTCTCAGTTTACGATTGATAGATCCAATGGTGACAGGATCAATTATTCACCTGAATTTTTTGTTTCCAACAACGAACAAAGAAACCAGAGCATCTTGTTCACAGAAGATGTTTTTAGCACAAGTTGGGTTAATTCAAATTATTTTAATTATGGAAAGACGTGGGATAAACACAGTGTTAATGCCACCGCTGGTTTGGAATTCAACTATTTTAAAAATTCTTATGCCCAAATTCAAGCACTTGATGTACCCGCAAGTCCCGAACTTTGGTATGTAAGCGCCTCCCGATCGCCCGATGAAATCTCTGCTCGTGATGGCGAAAGTAGGTATTCGATCATGTCCTATTTCGGAAGGTTAAATTATACATTTGACGATAGGTTTCTTGTGACGGGAACGGTAAGATGGGATGGGTCTTCAAAGTTTATAGGAGATTACCGCTGGGGAGTGTTCCCTTCATTCGGAGCCGGATGGAATCTGCATAATGAGGATTTCTTTCCTGATACGGATTTCATCACAACAGCAAAGATCAGAGGAAGTTGGGGAGAAGTGGGTAACCAGGCAACCGTTGGGCCTTACGCTTATTTAACTTTGTTCCAGCCCAATTATAATTACGCGTTTGGTGGACAATTGGTCCCGGGTTCAATACCTACCTCACTGGCGAATCCCGACATTAGGTGGGAGACGTCAAGGACTACTAATATAGGTACAGAATTGGCTTTTTTTGACAATAAGTTAACGGCTAGTGCAGACTATTTTATAAGGGAAACCATGGAAATGCTATATCCACAACCAACCCCTGGATTTGCGGGTGCACTTGGGGGCACGGCAAATATTGGTGATATCGAAAACAAGGGTATAGAATTAAAGTTGGCTTACCGCAATCAAATCGGAGATTTTGAATTTGATCTTTCAGCAAATGCAACTCATGTTTCCACTACAGTTACAGATCTTGGAGGTGGTGAACCCACTGAGGTAGGTTCTGAAAGCCGGGCAGGAGGGCCTACAACAAGGACTGAAGAAGGAATGGAACCCGGCTACTTCTATGGATTGGTGACCAATGGTATTTTCCAAACCGAAGCAGAAATAGCAAATTATACCGATGCAGAGGGAGAACTGATTCAACCCAATGCATCTCGCGGAGATATTAAGTATGTGGACATAAATAAAGATGGTAAAATAGATTTTGCCTCTGACCGGGCAAAAATAGGAAGCCCTCTACCTGAGTGGACTATAGGGTTTTCTTCAAGGTTTGCTTATAAAGGTTTTGATTTAAATCTTTTATTTACAAGTTCTGTAGGTAATGAAATTGCAAATATGATGACATTTTATCTGGAGCATCCATCTGCTGGATTTACAGGGTCTAACTCTTATGCTTCAAGGCTTGATAGATGGACTCCTGAAAATTCCACTTCAACTGAACCAAGGGTGACTTCTACTGATCCAAACCAAAATTATTTATATAGCGACCGTTATATCGAAGATGGAACATACTTAAGATTAAAAAATATTCAATTGGGCTATACTTTTTCTGAATCTATCAGTAGCAGGTTGGGCTTGGGAAATCTCAGAATATATGTTTCTTCGGATAATCTATTCACCATTACAGATTACACCGGTTTCGACCCGGAAATAGGTAATTTCAACGGAGATGTGTTGCAATCTGGTGTTGATTATGGTGCTTATCCACAGGCCAGAACTTTCATTGGCGGTATTAATATCAACTTTTAAATTTATTCCTATGCGAATTATAAATAAAACTTTAATAATAATGTTTATAGGGCTGCTGGCAACTTCCTGCAACGAATTTCTGGAGGAGGAACCTCTGGTGGCTCCTACCGAAGCGAGTTTCTTTGATGATGAGCTAAATGCGGTAGCGGCAATTAATGCTTGCTATGACCCTCTCACCTGGGGGCAGTCGGGCCTAACTTTGCCATTGGGTTTTGCCCATGGCTATGAATGGATAGTAGGCGATGTGCTGTCTGACGATGCAGTAAAGGGAAGTACAACCAGTGATCTCGCTGGAATAACTGAACTTGAGGAATGGAGGGCTGATGCTAGTAACGCTAACATTGCAACACTTTGGTATAATCCTTTTGCAGGTATTTACAGAACCAATATTGTCATTAACAATATTGAAGAGGGTACTATTCCTCAGGAATTAAAAGACAGGTTAATGGGTGAAGCAAAATTTCTTAGAGCCTACTATTATTTCCTCCAAGTGAGGATATTTGGTGGTGTGCCCTTATTTACCACCCCGATTTCCCCTGACGACATAGAAGCCAGGGAATTTTCAAGGGCTTCCATAGGCGAAGCGTATGCTTTGATAAACCAGGATTTAAAAGATGCCATTGAGTTGTTACCTGAAAAAAGCGGCTATCTACCAGAAGATATTGGAAGAGCTACGAAAGGGGCAGCTAGGGCCTATCTTGCCAGAGCTTATATGTACCAGATCGGTATGATTAATGACCACGGAATTACTTGGGACGATGTTTATGAACAAACAAGCTCGATTATAGCCTCTGGAGAATATGGATTAGCACCTAATTATGCTACTATTTTCGAAATGGAAGGCGAAAATGGTGTAGGTTCTATTTTTGAAGTGCAGGCGATATCAATCGGTCAGTCAGGATGGGCGGAAGGTGCCGGTACAATTGAAACCGTATTCCAAAATCCATTTGGTACTTTTGGTTATGGTTTTAATAACCCCACTCAAGATCTTTTTGATGAATTTAATGAAGGCGACCCGAGAAGGGAAATGACCCTATACTCTGAAGGAGATTTAGCTCATGGGTTGGACATCGATATTTTAGCAGGTGGAAGAAATGCAACCGGTTATCTTCACAGGAAGGTAATATTAGACCCTGAATTTCAGCCCTCCAATGCACAGGAAAGTCCGCAGAACATTAGAAAATTCCGATATTCCGATATCTTGTTAATGCAGGCTGAGGCAGAATATTATAGAGGAAACGAACCAAACGCAAGAAGCCTGGTAAATGAAGTTAGGGAAAGGGCAAGAAACAGCACTTATCCAAAAGGGTATACCTCTACTAACCCTGGGGGATATGAGCCTTACCCTGATGCAAATGTTCCGGATATAGGCAGCAATGTTTCTGGTCAGGCATTATTGGAAGCTATTTGGCATGAGAGAAGGATAGAATTTGGTATGGAAACTATAAGGTACTATGATCTGATCAGAACAGGAAGATATTTAAGCTCCTTGGAAGAAACATTTGGTCCTGAAGTCCGCAATAATGCAGAAAGCCATTCAATAATGACCGGAGTAAACCCCGTTCCTTTGTTGCCAATACCTACTGTAGATGTTACAGCATGGGGCATAGAGCAAAATCCTGGTTATTAATCTTAAAATAGCAATCTAATGAAAAATATAAACATAATAAAAATATGTACGATGCTCATGCTTACAGCTTTTTTGGGCTGTAAAGAAGATGAAGATCAAATTTATGATATCAATTGGCCGGTACCGGAAATAACAGGCATCTCTCCGGAACAGCAAATGATTGGCGACAATCTTACTATCACTGGTAATGAATTTACAAAAATCACGAGAATCTGGGTGGGTGGCGTTGAAATCACCGAGGAAAATGTGGTATCGAAATCCGAAACAGAAATTGTTGTAAAGGTTCCAAGAGCTGCTGGCCTTGGTCCTGTCGAGCTTGAGAATGTTTATGAAAAAAGGGATGTTTCCGAGACTAATTTTACACCGGCATATCCTGTCACAACAGTCGCAAATGGTCCAGCCAGTCTTGAACGAGGAAGCCCTTTTAGGTTGACGGGCGAGAATGTGGATTTGATCACACGAGTTCAGGTTGGATCTGATGTCGTTGAGGTAGATGGATCTACAGGGTCAGCTAGCTCAGTTTCCATACAAACTTCCGGGGTAGATCTATCGGCAGACATGGTCACTATCACCGTAATTGCTGCCAAAGGAGGTCTTGAAGGGAATGCGACTTTTATTGATGTACCTGTAGTAAATCCGGGTGCCTTTTTTGAGGCTGCGGAGCCGATCGTGCTTTGGGATTTCGAAGATGGCGTAAACCCTTATGGTGGAGAAGGCATCTCTTCAATCAATGGTGGTGATATACCAAAAGGGATGGGCGCTAACTACCTGCACATCGAGGCTTCTAACCCAGATAAATGGTATACTTATGGTTTAATTACGGCTACTGAAGTAGATCCTGGCGCAGCCGAATTTCATGATCCTCATATCTCTTTTTTAATTAATACCGGGGATGCCGAAGGTTATTTCCACATGCAAGTTATTCAGGGGGCCACAACCTACGAAGCCCACTTTAACAACGCCCCAGATGATTACAAATTTAAAACAGATGGTTGGGAGTGGAGAAGCTATACATTAAACCCTAGCTCTCCAGATGCAGGTGAGTGGAAACCAAGGGATATTGAATTTGACCCTATGCAACCATTTACCATGCAGCTTGAAGTACGTAATGGTAATATTGAAAGTGGTGATTTTGAGGTCAATGTTGATCAGATCATGATTACTGACGGTCCAGTAGCGCCTGTTGCTGTTGAAAGTTTTGAAGACTATTCACCTTCTTTTGGATCAATTAATGGAGGAGCTGTTGAAGCGTATCATTTGGATAAATATTTTCACCATAGTTTTACTGCTTCAGGTTCTTGGTCTTTTCAGGGAGGTGTCAGATTAGAAGGGCCTCTTAATCTAGGTGACTTACAACAACCATTCCTTAGTTTTTGGATTAATACTGGTAGTGGCACTGCTTTCTTTCAATTGGAAACCGCACAAAATGGTTCTAAATTTGGACATGATCCTAATGCTTATGAATTGTATGATACTGGTGGCGAATGGGAATTAATAACGATAAATCTCAACGAAATATCATGGACTACATGGGAAGGGGATGGAACTTTTGATCCTGGAGCGGTTTCGGATTATTTTTCAATAAACTTTACTTCTGGTAATCAGGAAAGTGGTTTATATGAATTTAATTTAGATGGATTAACGCTTTCAGAGGGTCCGATGTTTTAATCGAATTTTTATTATTTAATAGTTGTGATTGTGATTAGAAAGACCGGTTATTGTCGGTCTTTCTTTTCTTAGTTATAT
>CAMPJM010000261.1 GCA_946886805.1 uncultured Flammeovirgaceae bacterium
AATAAGGAATTACCTGCACGCTCAGTTCATTTGAATTTCCTGAAGGTGGATTGGTATATCCTCTTACAACTAAAGTGTAAACTCTATCTTCCATGAAATTATAGTTATCAACAGTCTTAAGGATTTCGCCCTCTGCTGAAGTTGATAATTCTAAGGTAGTATTTCCTGCTTCTATCTCTTTAAATTCAGAAATACCGGTATAGGCTATCTCCTCAAACATAGGCGACTCCTCGCCCTCTTTTGCGATATTTACTTCCGGAGCATCGGGTGACAAGTTGACTATTCTTATCAATGCTTTCCCTTCTGTTTCATCAGGAATGTTGTCTTCCACAACCAAAAGGTCCAAATCATCAGCTTCTCCTCCAGTAACAAATATGGAATACAACGAATCAGCCTTTAAAGTGACAGTGCTGTCAATTAAAGTATTTGAAGCATTATAGGGAGTGAACTTTATGTCCCTATCGCCTGTATAAAAACTCATATAACCTGTAAAGTCAGTAAATTCAAAAGGCTCATCGAAGTTTATTCGCCTGTCATCTACATATATATCCAAGTCTGTATTAGTGGGTAGGCCTTGATATAATGAAACATATGCCACCGGGTCAGCTGGAACAACAGGGCCTCCGTTATCGTCATCCAGGCAACTTGTCATTGTTACCATCATAGTTGATAAAAGGAGAACCCAAATAGTTTTAAAATTACTTAACTCTTTTAAACTTATTCTACTCATCTTCATAAATAATTTTTTTTGATTAAAAAATATACTACCAAATAATATTTAATTTTCTAAATACTATCCTTCTTATTAAAGACACTGGTTCTCTTGAATTGGTTGTAAAAAAGACTAAATAATAATATAATTTCTTAAAATTTCCTTTCATACCAATATTAAAACCGAAAACAAAGAATCTTTTTGGAATAATATATTGCAAATATTATTCCAAAAATGAGTCAAATTATGTTAAATTTAGACTTCATCAGAATTCAGAACAGTGATTGAAAACCATCGAAAAATTAAATCAGTTAGATACGCTTTCTTTTAGGAAATATTGCGCAGTGGTTGAGTAAAGTCCTGATTGTCAATGAACTCTCATCTTTAATTTTGCTTTCCGTTCTAAGCCGGAAATAGTATAGGAGCCAAAATATTTTTCATTTTATAGCAACTTGTGCATTTCTCGAGGAATTCTCTAAGTTATTACAGAGCCGGTTGGAAAGGAAAATTCTGCCCATAATGGAAATATGTTGGCGTGTTATTTTTTCTACTGCTATCAAAGATTTATAATGTTGCGAATTATTCATAATTTCACATCATCAAGTTTTGTGCGAAGCAATATTTGGGGAATGAAAACTTTGCGAAAATTAGGTTTGGATTGAACATTGCCTGGCTTTACTGATTTTTACCTCTGAAAATTATTTCTGTACATCAAACGATAATGTATTTTAACCAACAAGAATAAAATGAATAAACCCGGAGCTTTTTTGTTTGACCTGAATGGAACTATGATTGACGACATGCATTTTCATTTGAAGGTGTGGCATAGCGTCATTAATGAGGAATTAGGAGGAAATCTGAGTCTTGAAGAGGTGCGGGGCCATATGTATGGGAAAAATCACGAGCTCTTGGCAAGGGTATTCGGGAGCGATCGGTTTTCTCTTCAAGAAATGGATTTAATTTCTCATAATAAAGAAGTGAAATATCAGGAAGCATACAAACCTCACCTTAAATTGTTGCCAGGATTAGAAAAGTTTTTAAATTTGGCACATTTGGAGAATGTAAAGATGGCCATCGGATCTGCAGCAATTCCTTTCAATATCGATTTTGTTTTAGACAACCTGGATCTGCGGCATTATTTTCCTGTGATTGTAAGTGCCGAAGATGTACTGGAAAGTAAACCTCATCCGGAAACCTATTTAAAAGCTGCAAAATTACTAAATGTTGAGCCTTCAGCTTGCATCGTTTTTGAAGACGCTCCTAAAGGTGTGGAAGCGGCGTTAAATGCAGGCATGAAAGCTGTTGCAATTACCACCATGCATCATGAAGAAGAATTTGTTCAGTATCCGAATGTTTTGTTCTATATAAAAGATTACAACAACAGTGAGGTTAAAAAACTAATAAGCAGTTAGTAAATTACTCAGATTTACCCTTTTGAGACAGGTGTAATTATTAATTTAAATAATAAAGGTTATTTTTACATTTATTATTTTTACATTTAACGACTGTTGATTTAGCTTTTTCAGTTTAATAGGCAAATAAATTAGCAGGCTGGCTTAGATACATATAGAAAATGAAAAAATACGAGGGGCAAACAAGATTACTTGTTGCTGTTGACTGCGTGATTTTCGGTTTTGATGGCGAAAATTATAAAATTTTACTAATCCACAGGGGTTTTTCCCCTGAAAAGAACAAATACAGTCTCATGGGCGGTTTTGTGCAGCCCGATGAAAGCCTTGATGAAGCGGCAGACCGGATATTGCTCCAATTGACTGGCTTAGAAGATGTTTACATGGAGCAGTTGTTTGCATTCAGTAAACCAGATAGAGATCCTGTTGAAAGAACCGTAGCTGTTACTTATTTTGCGCTCATTGATATACAGAAATATGAAAAGCAGTTAAGTGAAGACTACCGGCCTGAGTGGTTTCATTTAAAGGAAATGCCGAGTCTTATTTTTGATCATAAAGAAATGGTGAATATGGCGCTGGAGAGACTTCGTTATAAAGCTGCTTCACATCCGATTCTTTTTAAGCTGTTGCCCGAAAAATTTACAATCCCGCATCTACAGGCATTGTATGAAGGCCTGTATGACACCACCTTTGATAAGCGCAACTTTATCAGGAAACTGCAATCAACTGGTTTGTTGATTAAGCAAAAGGAGAAGGATAAAGAAAATTCAAGAAAAGGCGCCTTTTATTATTCGCTAGATCAAAGTAAATACTTGGAGGATTTTGAAGCGTTTTTAAATTTTATCCCCAAACCTGATAAAATTTTGTCGTGAATAACCTAATCCCCAACCCTCAAAATACTATCCGCGTCCTGTCTCCCGACAGGATGCTTTTGCAGGATAAAGTAGGTGCCAAAAAGATGTGCCAACCGAAGGACAGCTTTTATAACCTAATTCACACCTCGCCGCTCTTGAACTGGTCGGTGGCGGGGATGGCGACCGGAGACAATGGTGAACGTGAAGTGGTTGAACCTTAAACCTTAAACTTTAAACTCGCACCTCCCCAATCCCCAACACCCTAAAAATATTTTTTAACATAATTTTTGTTTTATTAATATAAGTGTTAAATTGACACCATTAATTTAAATTACTAATTGTGGAAGATAAAGTTTATGTAATTGGAACTGATTTTGGCACCGATTCAGTGCGGTCAGTGCTTGTAGATACAGCCAATGGAGAAGAAGTTTCGTCGGCAGTATATTATTATCCTCGCTGGAGGGAAGGCTTATTTTGCAACCCAGCTAAAAATCAATTCAGGCAGCACCCTTTGGATTATGTCGAGGGTCTGGAACAAACAATAAAAGAATGCCTGGAAAAAGCAGGGGGTGAAAATATTGCCTCATCAGTAAAAGGAATTTCTGTGGATACTACCGGATCAACCCCTGTGGCTGTAAACGAAGAGGGTACGCCACTTTCTCTTTTGCCTGGTTTTGAAGATAATCCAAATGCTATGTTCGTCCTTTGGAAAGACCATACAGCTGTAAAAGAGGCAGATCAAATTAATGATCACGCAAACGATTTCGAAGTAAACTACCTGAAATATGTTGGTGGAATATACTCCTCAGAGTGGTTTTGGGCAAAATTACTGCATGTTTTAAGAGAGGATGAACAGGTACGGCAAGCTTGCCACTCCTGGGTAGAACATTGTGATTGGATCCCATTTCTGCTGTCAGGAGGCGGCAGCGTTTCTGACATGAAAAGAGGAAGATGTGCCGCTGGACACAAATCATTATGGGCAGCAGAGTTTGGAGGCTTACCTCCCGACAGTTTTTTTGCTACTTTAGATCCTCTACTAAAAGGTTTTACAGCAAGATTATTTAAAGAAACCTATACAGCAGACCAAGCTGTGGGAAACTTGAGTAAGAAGTGGGCAGAGAAACTTGGACTTTCTACTGATGTGGTGATCGGTGCAGGTGCTTTTGATGCGCACATGGGGGCTGTAGGAGGGCAGATTGAGCCTTATTTCCTTAGTAAAGTGATGGGCACCTCTACTTGTGATATGTTGGTAGCGCCCGAAAGCGAAGTTAAAGACACATTGGTAAAAGGCATCTGTGGGCAAGTATCCGGGTCAATTATTCCAGGAATGATAGGTTTAGAAGCTGGACAATCTGCCTTTGGGGATACTTATGCCTGGTTTCAAAAAACCTTATTATGGCCTTTAAAAAATATGCTGGCTCAATCCAACATAATCGATGTAAAAACCGCGGATGCTTTGCTCGCAGAAATGACAGATAAAATAATTCCGGAATTAAGCAGGCAAGCGGAAAAAATTCCCTTAACAATAGACAGCGAATATGCAGTCGATTGGCTAAACGGACGTAGAACCCCTGACGCCAACCAAATGCTTAAAGGTGTAATAGCTGGATTGGATTTAGGTACTGAAGCTCCCGACATTTTCCGGGCCTTGGCAGAAGCCACGTGTTTTGGCGCAAAAAAGATTGTTGATAGATTTAAAGAGCAGGGAATTCCGGTAAAAGGCTTGATTGGAATGGGTGGTGTAGCAAGGAAATCACCATTTATAATGCAAATGATGGCAGATGTAATGCAAATGCCCATCAGAATTCACAAATCCGAGCAAACTTGTGCCATCGGGGCTGCAATGTTTGCCGCCACGGCTGCGGGCGTCTATGCTTCTGTAGAAGATGCTATGGGGAAAATGGGGCAAGGTTTTGATGCGGAGTATCTCCCAAATCCAAACTTGACCAAAATATATGCTGACCGTTATCGAAAATATTCGGTACTTGGCGATTGTATTGAATCTGAATTGATTAGATACAAGAAGGTTGCGGAAGCTGAAACTATTAGAAATTGAACCGGAGAGACACTAGTAAATGTATTTTAATGAATAGGAAAATCATCGAATTGTACATAGTTTAAACTAAAAAAGGAACGACATGAATAAGAGCAAATTTGAGGGGATTCGGCAGGCTGCTTATGACGCAAATATGCAATTACCAGCTTTAGGTCTTGTGCTCTTTACTTTTGGAAATGTAAGTGTAGTGGATAGGGCAAACGGTGTTTTTGCTATAAAGCCTAGCGGGGTTCCCTACAAAGATCTATCACCTGAGAAAATGGTGATCGTGGACTTGGAAGGAAATGTCGTCGACGGCAACTATAGACCCTCTTCCGACACCAAAACTCATGCGGTTTTGTATAAACATTGGGAAAAAATTGGTGGCATTGTGCATACTCATTCCACATATGCCACATCCTGGGCACAAGCGCAACGGGCTATACCCATATACGGCACTACCCATGCGGACCATTGCACAGACGATATACCCTGCGCACCTCCAATGGATGATGAAATGATCAAGGGCGACTACGAGTACCAAACAGGATTTCAAATAATAAATCACCTTCGGGAAGTGAATATCAGCTATGAAGAAATGGAGATGATCCTGGTAGGGAACCATGCGCCTTTTAGTTGGGGAAAAACAGCCGAAAAAGCAGTCTATAATAGCGCGGTACTGGAGGAGGTGGCACGCATGGCTTTGCTAACGGAGCAGATAAACAAAGATGTTCCAAAGCTAAAAAATGCGCTTATAAGCAAGCATTTTGAAAGAAAACATGGCCCTGATTCTTATTATGGACAGGAGTGACTTTAGACATAAGATGTAAGACATTAGACGAAGACTTAAGACGGACAAAACAACTAGCAAGGGAGCATGCTCCCTTGTTTTTCAAAGACACAAAGACACAAAGACATTTTTGTCTCATGTCTTATTTATAAACTTTAAACTAAAATAATGCACAAGAATAAAATTATCACCTCAAATCTTTCTATTATATGAATGCAGGATTTTCAACATTAGATTATATTGTTTTCCTCTTATATGCCGTTTTGATGGTCATTATAGGGCTATGGGTTTCACGAACAAAAAAGGG
>CAMPJM010000262.1 GCA_946886805.1 uncultured Flammeovirgaceae bacterium
CTGTATTATTGAAGAAGAAGTATATTTTAATTATTCTGGCAATTTTAGAAACTAGCGGTCGGACGGATGGGTAGTTCATTGAAGCTTCTTTCACTTTTAAAAGCGATTTCCCTGATGGTGGAAGTACTGAGTGTCCTGAGGAAGTATCTTCAGAAATCTAAAGTTAACTGCCTTGAAGTTGAACTGAAATTAGTAAAGGCAATTCCTAAAAGTCTGATGCCTTTTTCAGGCGGATTAAATTCCGTTAATAGTTCCTGGAGAATTATAAAGGTATCTCTAGGATTGGTTATGGGTAGGGACTTTGTTTTGCTACGGGTAACTGTTTCAAAATCGTTATATCTAATCTTTAAAGTCAAAGTTTTTGGCAATACACCTGCCTTTTCAATTCTTTTTTCAACCTCGTGGAGAATCGGCAACAAAGCCTCATGCACATCATTATAGGTAAACAAATCCTGAGAAAAGGTATTTTCTGCACCAATGGATTTTCTAATCCTATTCGGGTTGACTATTCTTTCATCGATACCCCTGGCTATGTTAAAATAGTATCTTCCTGCTTTCCCAAAATTCCTGATAAGCGTTTCCAGGTCTTTTTTCTTTAAATCAGCCCCATTAAAAATTTGAAGCTTCTTCATCTTTGCTGTTGTTACTTTCCCAATGCCATGAAATTTTTCAATTGGGAGTGAAGCAATAAAGGCTTCGGCTTTATCGGGATGTATTAAAGTAAGCCCATCAGGTTTCTGAAGCGCTGAGGCCGTTTTGGCTAAGAACTTGTTGTAGGACACCCCCGCAGATGCGGTCAATTTAGTTTTTTGAATAATCCTTGATTTTATTTCTCTGGCGATAAGGATTGCTGAGTCTATTCCCTTGTTATTTATTGTCACATCAAGATAGGCTTCATCCAGCGATAAGGGTTCGACAAGGTCTGTATATTCGTAAAAGATACTTCTTATTTGATGCGAT
Organism: uncultured Flammeovirgaceae bacterium; assembly: GCA_946886805.1. The sequence continues at coordinate 961 of CAMPJM010000262.1, forward strand.
ACCTTTTTATACACCTCAAATCTGGGTTTGGTAAAAATAAGGTGCGGGCACTTTCTTTTGGCCAATTTGGAAGACATAGCAGAAAATATTCCAAATTTTCTTGCCTCATAGCTTGCAGCTGCCACCACCCCTCTTTCCCCGTCTCCTCCTACAGCAACAGGCTTTCCTTTTAGTGATGGATCATCACGTTGTTCAACAGAAGCAAAAAACGCATCCATGTCTACATGAATAATTTTTCTCGTGTATTCCATTAATATTGAGGACTTATGTCGGCCAGGGTTCTAAAAGTTGAAAATATTTATTGTCTAAAAATACATAACCTATACATAAGCACCTTAATGTTGAATTATAATTGTTTTAAAAAAATGCACGCCCTTTAATTTTTATAAAAGTCGGTTTTGCTAATTGAGGCTAATAAGAACCCTCACTAAATTGTTTTATCTGCTATTTGCCCTATACAGCGGAGGCGTATTTTTTTGATGAAAATGATTATCAAGATGGAATACGTTATAATTGGCTAAATAAATTACCTGGATTCAAGCCTTTGGAATAAATATAATTTAATTTTCTGCAACCTTTTTGCTAAGTTGTGACTTAAAAAATATACGTAAGCGTTTGGTTTCATTGTTAAATTTTTAATTTACTTTCATATCATTATTCATATCCCTATGCAGTTTAGCATTTTTAAAATGCTTCTTCTCTTTATCATCTTCTTCTCATTTAGCCAGAAGGCAATTCCTTTTCCAAATGATTCCAGTAGGGTAGAGCCCATTGAAATTAGTGAGACAGCAATGCTATTGTCTCAATACCTGAAAATACCAAGTGTAACCGGCGAGGAAATAAATGCCGGAAAATTTCTGGCAGAGTATTGCGCAGTCAAGGGATTGCAAATGGATTATTTTTCCACAAAAAAAGATAGCTATAATTTTGCCGCTTCCCTGTACCCTTTAAGTCTAGGTAAGCCCAATATCGTTTTGATACACCATATTGATGTGGTTTCAGGAGGGAATTCTAAACTTTGGAAGAATGGGCCATTTTCAGGAAAAATAGAAGATGGTTATATCTGGGGACGGGGTGCCCTTGATGCAAAGGGACTGGGGATTATGCAGCTAGCGGCTCTTTTAGAAATCCAGAAAAAGGCTGACTCTGTTGAATATCCTTTCAACGTGACCCTGCTTTGTGTCTCTGGTGAAGAAACAGGAGGAAAAAAAGGCACCGCCATTATAATGAAATACTTCCTCGAATATTTAAATCCCGTCGTGGTTTTTGGGGAAGGGGGTTCTGGCTTAGAAGGGGCTGTAAGTTCAGATCCTGATCAAATTGTCTATGGTATTTCTGTAGCCGAAAAAAAATCATTATGGCTAAAATTGGAATTGCAGCAAATAACTTATGGGCATGGCGCTACTCCCGCTCCTGAATATGCCAACAAATCCATGATTGAGGCATTGAATAGAATTAATAACAGAAAGCTCAGGCTTGAATTCGATAGAAGTAACAGGATCATGTTTAGGAAATTTGGCAAAGTTGAGGGAGGCATCAGGGGATTTTTTATATCGAATATCAATTGGGCAATTTTAGCTCCATTTGTTAAATCGTACGTAAAAAAACACCCACTATATAAAGCGCTCGTTACCAACACAATAACTTTTACGAATATCTTTAGCCCACCGGGCCCACCAAATAAAATTTCAAATTCTGCAAGTGCCGTGTTAGATTGTAGATTACTGCCTGGTACTAGCAAAAAGGCCTTTTTAAGATACCTTACGAACTTAATAGACGATCCAAATATTAAAATCCATGTGATTAATGAAAGTGCCGGGGGAGGATTTACCAAACCTGATATTTTTTATGATCAAATGGAAAGTGCTATAAAATTCCATGATCCAGAAGCTGAAGTGGTGCCAATTTTATTTCCTGCTACCACAGACAACAGCTATTTTAGAAAATATGATATTCCTACCTATGGTTTAATTCCGGCGGTTTTGTCTAAAGGATTGATTGCAAATATCCATAGCGTGAATGAAAAAATAAGTCTAGAGATACTTGAGTCGGGGGTCGCCGTTTACACGACCTTCCTGGAAAATGTGCTAAAAATGGAAATGGATGAAAAATTTAAAAATAAACTTGAAGTTAAATTCCAATAGGAAATTCAGGATTTAGACCCTGACTTAATCGATCAGAACGAATTTGCTAATCCATAGTCCGAAAATAAAGAAAGCACGCCTGGCGTACTTCCTTTATGAGTGCTCTTTTCTCTTCAATTTTAGTTTTTACTACAAATTTATTCTCCACCTTGCATGCTCCATGGGGGGGTAATATCATTCATTCGGGCATAAGCGATCAGTTGTCCCAGATGCTCATTTGAGTGGCTCAATAGAATTAAAATTGTTGACATGTTAGTAAATTCTCCTGGGAAAGGATATTCGACTTTCGTCGCCAAATCGCTGTCTTTAGCATTTTCTACTGCTTTTGTTGCCAATGCATAAGATTCTTTAAGAGCGGCTGTGATCTCTTCTTTTGTTTTTAAATCTTGCTCTATAGTTTCCATGTTTACGCCTTCAGGTATTTCGACACCCAACTTACTTGCAAAGAAATAATTGGCAGAAATAACATGAGCAAAGACCTCAGCAAATGATCTTACTCCTTCGGCTGGTGCCCAGTCATATTTATCGGCCGGCAAAGCCTCTGCGAGTTGCATTAATTTTCCTGAAGCATAAGAAATTGTGCCAGATGCTTCTTTTTGCAGTTGTCCTTGGCTAAAAGCGCTTAGAGAGAACAAACTAAAAACAACGGATAACGCTACAAGTTTGATACTTTTTTTCATGGTGTTTTGTGGTTAGTGAGAAATTTTATAAAAATAAACTATTTTGTAAATGATTCTTAATCTTGTACGAAATAATTATGTGCGATCATTAAAAAAAATCCAGAATAATAGCCGTAAATAAATGGATGCTGAAAATAAAAACACCTTGCGATTTTTGAACAATCCGACAGAAAATCGTTTTAAATTAAATCAATTCATATTTTATTATAAAGTCTATGCGCTGGAAAGGTAGGAAAGGAAGTGCTAATGTGGAAGATAGGAGGGGAAAAGGTGGAGGAAAAATTGCAATCGGTGGGTTAGGGGCAGTCATCCTCATTGTGGTGACATTGCTTTTTGGCGGGAATCCCTTGGAGCTTCTAAATCAGGTGGATGTGGGCTCAGGTTCTTCATATGAAACCACCACTGCTTCAAATACGGCGGATGAAGAACTGGCATCCTTTGTTTCGGTAGTGCTTGCAGATACAGAACAGGTTTGGTCAAAGCTTTTTGAGGCATCAGGACGTGAATATAGAGAACCTACATTAGTACTCTTTACTAATTCGGTCCAATCTGCCTGTGGAAATGCCAGTTCTGCAACAGGGCCGTTCTATTGCCCTGCCGATGAAAAGATATATATTGATTTAAGCTTCTATAACGATCTTAAAACCAAATTTCAGGCACCAGGTGATTTTGCGATGGCTTATGTGATAGCGCATGAAGTCGGCCACCATGTGCAGAATTTAATGGGAGTTTCTGATAGAATGGCTGAAATGCGTTCTCAGCTAAGTGAAAAGGAGTATAATCAATATTCCGTCATGGTGGAATTACAAGCTGACTTTTACGCCGGGGTTTGGGCGTATCACAATCAAGAGCTTAACAATATGTTGGAGCCGGGAGATATAGAAGAAGCATTAAATGCTGCAAATGCAATTGGGGATGATAGACTTCAGAAGCAGTCTCAAGGAAGAGTGGTTCCGGATTCCTTTACGCACGGCACCTCAGCCCAACGAATGCGCTGGTTTAGCTTAGGCTATAAGACTGGTGACATTTCTAAGGGAGACACTTTCAATGCTCCTGGTTTATAAGTGATGCGATTCCGACATACTTTGTAAACCAACAAGCATTGATAAAATCATTAAATTAGACAATTACACTCTATCTTTAGGAAATAGCATGGACGAGGTCAGCTGACTTTTAAATTCGATGATTTTTTATTACAATCTAATTTCATGCCACTGATTTTATGTTTTCTATAAACGATTTCATAAGGTATTTCAATTCTTGAACAAGGTCTTCATTTTTTATTGACCCATCGTTATTTACCTTCCCTTTAACGCCTTTTATTAACAAAGTTGCCCCTCGGTCAAACTTGGCATAAAGTGTTTTCATTATCAAAGTTAGCGATTCGTGTGCTTTTTCTCCTGAAGCTGCTGCGGTGATAAGTGCCATGGGCTTTTCAGAAAAAACGGTTGTAGAAACCGTCCATTCTATTCCATTTTTAAGTGCGCCTGGTAAACTAAAAACATATTCCGGGGTGCAAATAATAACACCATCCGAATTTTTGATTTTTTTCCTGAAGTCGTTTATGATGTCAGGTGCATTTTCATTGTCTAAATCGGGATTAAAATGCGGTAATTCTGCCAATTGATTATAGATTTCTATCTGCACCTCATTGGGATATAAACCCGCAATGAAATTGACAATTGCTTCATTCGAAGAATTTTTCCTTGTACTGCCAATGATTGCCAGCACTTCCTTTTTTCGTTGATCCATATTTAATTATATCTCGACAGCATTAATATTATTAACGATTGATTATTTAGCAAAGGCTAAGAACACTTTTGTGGGCAGAATTTAAATTTAAAAAATATAGTAATACCTTTAACTTTTAAAGACAGGCTTTTTCAGAATATATATCAATTAGCGGCGATAACCTCAAACGGAGTAAATAAATGAACCCTAGGGATTTTTAAAAGTTCTATAATTACATCTTTATTGATTTTGAATCAAGAATATTTTAAACTATAATTTTAAACCATGAAAATTGACAAACACAGTGTAACATCAGTAACATATGCGTTAGAAGTAGAAGGCGAATTAATTGAAAAAGCTGATGATAGTAATCCTTTGACTTTTTTAGTAGGAGTTGGGTCTATGATCCCCGGTTTTGAAAACCAGCTTCTCGGAAAAAGTACAGGCGATACCTATGATATTACCGTTGAACCGGAAGAAGGGTACGGCACCGTTGATCCGAAAGCAATTGTTGACCTTTCAAAAGATATTTTTGTTGTAGACGGGCAGCTTCAGGAAGATATGTTGATAGAAGGAAATGTCATTCC
>CAMPJM010000263.1 GCA_946886805.1 uncultured Flammeovirgaceae bacterium
TTTGATGGCTTCAACTTACCGTAACCTTTCCATTTATAACATGCTGGTCAAATAACATTTGCTCTAAAATGTCCATTTGTTATTTTCGACTCTATTCTACCTCAATTAATCAGCAGCTCCAGCCGTAACCAAACGGTAATTTTGTTTCTTCAATTGATGTTTCCTTTATTTAGGTTTGAATTCTGAAAAATAAATTGGATATTGAATTCTTGTTTTTTTACCTTAATCAAATCTACCAGCTATAAAAACTATGGAACCAGATAAAACAAATAAGTATTTTGAATTGGCCGTGCAGTTTGTAAACCAAACCTCCCAGCACATTTTTCTTACCGGTAAAGCAGGGACAGGAAAAACCACTTTTTTGAAATATATCAAAGAAACAAGCCATAAAAATATGGCGGTGGTGGCTCCTACTGGTGTAGCGGCTATAAATGCAGGCGGCACCACTATTCATTCCTTTTTTCAATTACCCTTTGGATCTTTTCTTCCGCTTAATAGCCATATTCAGGATTCCTTTTCAGGGAATTTTTATAACAAAAATAGCTTACTACAACATCTGCGCCTTTCCAATGACAAAAGATCTTTAATGCAGGCACTGGATTTGCTGGTCATCGACGAGGTTTCAATGGTACGTTCTGATATTTTAGATGCTATAGATACCGTCCTCAGGCATGTGAGAAAAAAATACCATCAGCCCTTTGGAGGCGTGCAAATGCTTTACATCGGAGATCTTTCCCAACTTCCACCAGTAGTAAAAGAGCATGAATGGCGGACATTGAAGGAGCATTATCAAAGCCAGTTTTTCTTTCATGCTCAGGTTTTGCAACAAACCCCTCCCCTATATCTGGAGTTAAAAAAGATATACCGCCAAAGTGACGCAGACTTTATTGACGTGCTTAATAACATTCGGAATAACAATATACAGCAAAAAGACCTGGACCTGTTGCACCAATATTATAAACCGGATTTCAAACCAGAAAAGGACGGCGAATACATAACCCTTACCACCCATAATGCAAAGGCAGATATCATTAATTCAAAGGAACTTCAGAAGCTACAGGCGAAGATGTTTACTTTTCACGCCGATGTAGAGGGTGAGTTTAATGAAAACGCTTATCCTGCAGAAAGCCAGCTCCAGCTCAAAGCAGGTGCCCAAATAATGTTTATCAGGAACGACAAGGGTGAAGAAAGGCGTTACTACAATGGCAAAATCGGTACCATCAAAAGAATAAAAGGGGAAGAAATTTATGTGGTTTTTCCGGATGAGCCGACAGAAATGTTGGTAGAAAAGGAGACCTGGAAAAATGTAAAATACAATTACGACAAAGAAGAAGACAAGGTCCATGAGGAAGAAATCGGGACTTTTACGCAGTTTCCGATAAGACTGGCGTGGGCTATCACCATTCATAAAAGTCAGGGCCTCACGTTCAAAAAAGCAATAATTGATGCTGGTTCGTCTTTTGCTGCCGGGCAGGTTTATGTGGCGCTAAGCAGGTTGACTTCATTGGAAGGTTTGGTGCTGTATAGCAGAATTAATCAAAGCTGCATCAGCACAGATGAACAGGCAAAGGAGTTTTCTAACAGCGAACTCGGGGAAGACACGCTTGAGCAAAAACTTCAGCAGCATCAAAAAGACTATATTCACAACTTGCTTTTGGGAGTTTTTAACTGGAGCCCTTTAAAAACTGAGTTTTCAGCTTTTGAAAGGAGTCTTGAAACCCGACGGATCCCATTACTGGAAGAAGCAAAAATTATGGCTGCCTCGTTAAATGAAAAAATAGCAGCACTAAATAATGTTGCACAAAATTTTTCGAAGAAGTTGCAACACATGTTATCTTCGGTTGAGAGTGATGGATACTCACATATAAATGAGCGGGTTCAGGCTGCGGGAAAATATTTTAACAAGGCACTTTATGACGATTTATTCTTAACTATAGAGAAGCATCATGAAGAGGTTAAGAAAAAGCCAAAAGCGAAAAAATACCTGAAGGATTTACAGGATCTTGCGTCAAGCTGTAAAGTCAGAAAACTACACTTGAATCAGGCGATGCAGATCACTGCTGGTCTTGAAGAAGGCATTAATCCGGCAGTTTTATTTAAAACCATCGAAAAAACTGGTGGCAATGGATCCGATAATTTCAAGCTCGTAGCACCTGCAAAACAACCTAAGGCAGCAAAAGGTGAAAGCCACCGTACCTCCCTCGCTATGTTCGAGGCCGGAAAATCTGTTCAAGAAATAGCTCAGGAACGAGGCCTCGCCGTTGGCACCATTGAAACTCATTTGATTTCGTTTATCCCACAAGGGAAATTGGACATTCACGCTTTGGTAAATCAGGAAAAGATCAACATCATAGAACAGGCTTTGAATGATATGAAGGAATCAACATCCTCTGAAATAAAAGCAAAATTAGGAGATGACTATAGTTATAATGAAATAAGGGCAGTCATGACCTTTATGAAGAGTTTAAAAGAGGCTTAGGGAGAACGTTGATTGGGCACGAGCGGATGCTCGCGCCAGAGCGGGAAATATTAATAAGCCAAGCCATTTATTTTATTCCCCAAAATCTCAAGGGTAATTTCATCCCCTTCCAGTCCCGCTCTTTCTGCTTTAATTTTAATATTACCGGTCGAATGGGTTTTTAAGAGAATAGTTGCGATTCCGGCCTCACTTTCGATTTTATTTCCTCCTATAATTTCCCCTTCACCTGAAACTATCGAAAAGTGTACCGATAGCCCGCTTTCATGTACTTTTACATTGTTCTTGTCAAATACTTGAGCATAGATAAAAATAACATCGTTTGACGTAAATTCTTTCCCGGATTTATCAGCCGACAATCTAATTTTTGCTGGTTCTCCCGCTGTGGTGACGCTGTCTTCGGCAACAGGTTTTCCATCTACAAATCCCACCGCTTTCAAAATCCCCTCTTCAAAAGCTTTAAGGTTGAAGATAAAGGGAGGATGAAGAAGGTGGTCGGAAATATCTGATGTATCAGGCGCATTTCTGGAGATACTCTTACCGTTTAGAAAAAGCTCAACCTCATCGCAATTACTGAAAACTTTTACATCGGTAGCAGAAGAAGGTGTCCAATAGGAAGCTATCTTGATCATAGGCCCTGATTCCAATGAAGGATGTGCCAGTTTTTCCTCCACAGGCCGCTGACTTTTGTAAAAGTAATAAGCAAACTTAGGAATCCGGAAAATATCACTAATGCCGGAAGATTCTATATCATCAGCGTAGCCGCGGTTATAGTCAAACATCAGCCAATTGGCATCACCTACGGTGTTCTCCCCTTTTCGGTTCGAATTGGCAGATTCCTGGTAGTTTAATGCCTGTTGCAACAGTCTCTTCTCTCCTGACCCTCTCAGTTGCCTACTCGTACGTTCCTCTTCTTTTAGATCACTGAAGGCTTTCTGGTTAAATCCCGCGTTCTGCGCATAATACTCCCAATCGCCGTACTCGGCGATAAATATTTTCCTATCCCCGTTTTTATAGGCTGTCCAGTATTGGGGCGGCTTTGCATGTTGGCGAGCAGGTATAAAAAGATCGAAGGCTTTATGATCCATCCAGCCTGCGCTGAAAATATTTTCAAAAGACAGTTCCTGATCCAGGAGTTCATTGACTTTTTCAATATAAGCATCGTCCATACCAGACTCATTCAAGGAAATTTCCCAAAAGAAAATGCTCGGGTGGTTTCTGTCCCTCCGGATCATATCCACCACATCCTGATAAGAATTTTGCCTGAACTCATCCTCGCCAAAAAACTGCCATCCCGGAATGCAATTCATGACAATCAGCCCTAATTCATCACAGGCATCCAGAAAATCAGTTGACTGTGGATAGTGCGACAAACGTACAAAATCAAATCCGGCATTTTTTATTTTTACAGCATCCCTGTAATCCGCTTCCGGAGAGATCGCATATCCTATATAAGGGTACTCCTGATGCCTATTGGTGCCTCTGATGAACAGTTTTTCACCATTTAGATAAAAGCCATCGGCATTCAAAGCAATGTCACGGATTCCGGTTGTCTCTGTAATTTGGTCTACCATCTGGCCGTCTGCATAAAGTGTAACTTCAAGCTGATATAGATTTGGGTGTTGTGGAGACCATAGTTTCGGGTTATCAACCTGAATAGTTTGAGATATTTCCTGGTCTGCATTTGCTTCCACAGTAAGAGGCTTCGATTGAAATTTCTTAATTACAATACCTTCATTTTTCAACGTGGCAGTAAAATAAACCTCTGATGCTTGGTTCCGGGCATTTTCAAAATGAACTTTTACAAATCCTGTTGCATTTTCTGCCGCGACCTTATCAAAATATACTAAAATCCCGCCACTTGCCGGTTTTTGTGCAGCTACTGCATCTGTGATGTGGATTTGGTTTGTTTCAATTAAAAATACGTTGCGGTAAATACCTCCGTAGTAATTAAAGTCAAGATCTTTAAGTGGCTTACCGGGAGGAATTGCTGGATTATCTTCATTGTTTACTTGAAGCTTTATTTCAGCAGCGCCATTATTGAGATACGGCGTAACGTCCACAGTAAAAGGCAGATATCCGCCTTTGTGATTGGTGACATGGGTATCGCCAATCCATGCGTCTGCTTCATGCATTACCCCCTCAAACCTGAGAAAGACCTTTTTACCGGATGCTGGATTTGACTTTATTGTCTTTCGGTACCAACAGATCCCCTGCCACTGATCGTTGACCACCAATGGCTCAATCTGAGGTGTATGAGGCAATCTCACTGCTTCCCAACCAGTGTTGCCAGTGCTGTCTTTTGTGAATTCCCAACCTTCGTTGAAAAGTGTTACATGTCGGCCATTTGATTTCACTGCTACGTTATGGGCAGTTTCACCCGTCTGGCAACTGTAAAAGCTTAGTGCAGCAAAAATGCAAATGAGAACATTTAAGAAATATTTATTCATTGTGTTGTTATCTGTGGACGAATTATCAATGGTTTCAAATGAGGAAATAGAATTCCCCAATGTTTATTTTGCTTCAAAACTGCCTCTTGCCAAAGGCTTCCCTACCGCAGCTTCATGTGTCCTCACAGCGGCATTAACGAAGGAAGATGTTGTTTGTGAGACACAAACAACGGCGGTAAAAGAGTGCACAGCTTCTGCGGAATAAATCAGAGAATCCGGATTATTTGTAATTTTTCTGGTCATAAAATTTAAATGCGGGCAATGCTTCGTTTTTGTTTTTGGCATCAAAAAATGTGGCGTTTTCCCAATGCGAGCCCTGGCCCCATAAAGTGGAGCAGGAAGATGAAACCCAGGCTGGCTCCCAGTAGATTACGCCCTCACCGCCACCTTTTATGGTTTGGCGTGTTAATTCCAACAAATAATCCAGTTGCCCTTTTGGAGTGGCAGGATAACCGGGGATAAGGGCACCCTCAGTGAGAATATCATTTGCATCGTCAATGCCTCCTAACATATAGGGATAGGCTGTTTCTACTATCATTATCCGCTTTTTGTAGGCAGACTTTAGAGAATCTACTGCGTTTCCCAGTTCGCTCATACCATAAGTAGACCAAGTGGGATAGTAAGAAAGACCAATCCATTCAAAGTCATGAATTCCATTTTTAAACGCTTCGTCAAACCAGGGGAAGGCATTCTCAGGTTGCGCAATATGGATCATTGTTTGGATCTCTTTACCAGTTTCTTCCGCAACTTTATTCACCGCTTCAATTCCCCTGTTCAGCAACTTAATATTCCTTTCCCAATTGATTGTTTCGATGTTCATGGTGTCTTTCAATTGCAAAATTTCGCTATTAGTTTCATTACCTACCTGTACCATTTTTGGCAACAGATCAATAGCTGCCAATTTTTTAAGCGTATTATAAGTGTATTGATACAGGGAATCACCTAAAATCTCACCATTTTTAACTGATGCCCAGGCCGCAGGTATAAATTGTTTGTGGGGGTCTGCCCATGTATCCGAATAGTGAAAATCCAGCAGAACCTCCATATTATTTTCCTTGGCTCTTTTAATCGTTTTGACTACATCTTCAAAATCTGAATATTGTGTCCAATCAGGATTATGCCAAAGCCG
>CAMPJM010000264.1 GCA_946886805.1 uncultured Flammeovirgaceae bacterium
GACGGTTAAGCGGGGGGCAATGCCGTGACAATTTTGGTGTAGTCTGGAAGAAACATGAGATTGACCGTAGCTGAGTAAGCTTTTTGTAATGCAGATAGACCAAAATGCCACTTAATTTGCCCGTGAGTTTAAACTTGACACGGCACTAGAGAAGAACAGATTCTAATTTAATGATTTTTTTATTTGAACTATAAGTTTAGCAGCAAAACTTGAATTTTTTTTATTTCTCACTATAAATTTTTTAAAGTTATGAGTAATCTATTATGGTTAATTGCAGTAATCCTCATTATTGCCTGGGCGGTAGGATTTTTTGCCTACAGTGCCGGAGGAATCATTCACATTCTTTTAGTAATTGCACTAATTGCAATCATTTGGAGACTTGTTACTGGCAGAGGAGTTTAATTTTTTTAACTAAAATATAAAAATTATGGGTGGTCTATTATATATAATAGCAATTATATTGATTATAGGATGGGCAGTTGGCTTTTTTGCCTACAGTGCCGGAGGTATTATACACATCCTGTTGGTAATTGCTGTTATTGCAATTTTATTAAGGCTGATCAGAGGGGCTTAATTATCATAGAAGCTCTGACAAAATAAGCATCTCCGGATGCTTATTTTTTTGGTTTAGTATTTTCAAAGGAAGCATAATCGTATGAATAAGCGCTATTCCCGGAAAACATATTGGGAAATATTAAAGGATGTTTTTAACTCCTTTGTTGAGGATAATCCGATGCTATATGCGTCGAATATAGCATTTTATACCATTTTTTCTTTGCCTGCCGCACTAATTATTATCATAACTGTTGCGGGAGAGTTTTTTGCAGAAGAGGCTGTAACCGGGGAGCTTTACTTTCAGGTAAAGGGGCTGGTAGGGCCGGAAAGTGCAAAGGAAATTCAAAATATTATTGAAAAAACCAGTAAATCGGAGACAGGGTTTATAGCAACTATTATAGGTATTGCTACACTTATTTTTAGTGCTACTACAGTATTCGTATCCATTCAGGTAGCACTAAATGCAATTTGGAAAGTAAAGCCCGTTCCCAAAAAAGGGTATATAAAATTTTTACTGGATAGGATTTCATCATTCGCTTTAGTTGTGACATTCGGATTTTTAATGATGATTTCATTGGTTTTGGATGCCATATTAGCTGCTTTTCAGAATATTTTAAAGGAGATATTTTCAGGTGTCACCTTTTATGTAATGGAAGTAGCGAATTTTGCAATATCTTTTATTGTCATAGCGACTATTTTTGCTATGATCTACAAATTTCTTCCCGACGCAAAGCTTAGGTGGAGTGATGTTCGAATAGGAGCCGTTATTACCACGGTATTATTTATTTTAGGTAAATTTTTGATCAGCTTCTACATAGGAAATAGTGATTTTGAAGATACCTATGGGGCCGCAGGTTCTTTAGTTGCTATACTTATGTGGGTTTATTACTCCTCTGTTATACTATTATTAGGGGCAGCATTTACTCAAGCATATGCCAAGTCAAGAGGTAGAATTATCAGACCTAGTAAACACGCCGTCAAAATCGAGGTTAAAGAAGTTGAGCTAGAAAGCGGAAAATAATAAACACCAATATTTATTTACCGTATACTCTACCTGGAAAGAGTTTAAAGTCAGAGTTTAAAGTTCAAGGTCAAGTCTGCATAAAATTATTGCTGTTTAAATCGCTTCTAATTTGTAAAGGAACTTTTGGTGACAATGCAAAAAATGAAGATGTAGATCTGATTTTATTTTAAAAAAGCTTTTTCAAATTCACACGGATATTAATCAACAAGATATTAAATTGTGGGGCAGGAGACGATTTATAAAAGCACTTTGACATCATATTTCAAAGGAGAATATACGAGAATTTATGGATGATAAAAAAAAAGATACCACTGACAACGGTGATTCTATTGATCATGACACTTCTGCTAGTCCGGGTCAGGCTCCCTTGCAAGATCCCTTAGATGAGCATGAGCTTAAAAATGCGTTTAAAACTTATATTCTTCAAAAGCAGAGTGATGCCGATTCAGTCTATGATTTTGCGAAATATCTAAAAATAGAAGAAGCTGAGTTTTATAATTATTTCAGTTCTTTAAAAGTACTGGAGCAGGAAATATGGGATGGATATTTTGAGGAAACTATTTCTAGATTAAAATCTGATGAAGTTTATTTGACATACACCGTCCGAGAAAAACTGTTGGCTTTTTTTTACACACTTTTCGAATTATTGAAAGAGGATAGAAGTTATATTATCAAAACGGAAAGGGCGGGAGTAGTTCCGAGATGGACTCCTGAATTTCTGGGAAAATTTAAGGCTAAATATTTTCAATATATCAATGAGCTGATAGAAGAGGGAAAGGAAAGCGGAGAGGTGGCTGAAAGGTTTCTACTGAGTAAAAACTACGACCAGGGTCTTTGGCTGCAATTTTTATTCGTTCTGAATTTTTGGATGAATGATGAAAGTAAAGGCTTTGAAAAAACCGATGCTGCAGTAGAAAAAGCTATAAATTTTTCAGTTGACCTGATGGGACGCTCTGCTCTTGATTCTTTTACGGATTATACAAAATTTATCTTCCAAAGTTGGAAGCCCTCCTGAGATATTTACGTCTGGTGCCGATCAACATAGTCCAAATTTTCTTATTGTTAAGCTTACCTTATTGTCAGAAGGTCTTTTTCTCTATAATATCTAATGAAAGAACAATCAAAAATACCTACTTCAAAAGTCCAAAGAGCGACAAGCTTTTTGCGAACCGGAGCTAAATTGGGTGGGAATTATATTAAGCATTATTCTAAAAAAGCATTCAATCCGGACCTATCGAGGGATCAACTCGATAGTGATAATGCTTCCGATATTTACGAATCATTGAGCGAGCTCAAGGGCAGTGCCTTAAAAGTGGCTCAAATGATGAGTATGGATAAAAACATAATGCCGAAAGCCTATACGGATAAATTTTCCTTGGCTCAATATAGCGCACCTCCCTTGTCCTATCCTTTGGTGGTTAAAACCTTTCAAAAGTATTTTGGCAAAGGCCCTTCAGAAATTTACGACACCTTTTCCAAAAATGCTGTAAATGCGGCCTCTATTGGTCAGGTTCATTTGGCAACTTTGGGAAGTAGGAAGTTAGCGGTAAAAATTCAGTACCCGGGTATTGCGGATAGTGTCAGCTCTGACTTGAAATTGGTTAAACCCATTGCTTTAAGAATTTTAAAGCTCAGTGAAAAGGATATAGACCAGTATATGAACGAGGTAGAAGAAAAGTTATTGGAAGAAACGGATTATGAGTTGGAATTAAGAAGATCCGTTGAGATTTCGACTGCTTGTGCTTCAATAGATAATATTGTTTTTCCCGACTACTTTCCTGAGTTGTCCTGTAAAAGGATCATTACTATGGAATGGATCGATGGCATTCATATAAAACAGTTTCTTAATCAAAACCCTTCTCAGGCTACGAGAAATAAGGTTGGGCAGGCAATTTGGGATTTTTATGATTTCCAATTTCACCAATTGAAAACCGTTCACGCCGATCCACACCCTGGGAATTTTATTATTAAAGAAGATGGAAAAGTAGGAATTGTCGATTTTGGATGCGTAAAGGAAATCCCAGATGAGTTTTATATTCCATATTTCAGGCTATTGAACAAAGATACTGTGCAGGATCAGGAAGAACTGATCAGAACATTTCATGAACTAGAGTTTTTACATACAAATGATACAAGGGAAGAACAGGAATTTTTTATCAATGTTTTTAAAGAAATGATAAGCTTGCTCAGCAGGCCGTTCCATTCAGACGTGTTTGATTTTGGGAACGACGAGTACTTTAAGCAAATTTTTGAAATGGGCGATCGATTAGGAAAAATGAAAGAGCTCAGAAATTCCAAAACAGCAAGGGGATCAAAGCATGGTTTGTACGTAAACAGAACCTTTTTTGGATTATATAATATCTTAAATGAATTAAAAGCAACCGTGATTACGCAAAACTTAAAGGCATAAAATTGGTTTATTTGTAAAGATTAATAATTTATTTCTTTTGTAAATGCGTGAAATGTCCCCTTGCTCAGTCTTATATTATAGATATGCCATTTTTCTTTCCATAGCAGGTTTCTTGTTCCTTGTATCCTGTTCGAGTCCTGAAACCGAGAAAATGCGGTTCTTTCTAAAAGGGAATCAGAAGTTGAAGGTGAACGAATATAAAGAAGCCATACGATTTTATAACGAAGCCTTAGAAATAGATCCGGAGTTTGCGGACGCTTATAATAACAGAGGGATCGCAAACTATGAAACAGACCAATATCGGAAAGCAATTGACGATTATAATAAAGCAATTTTATATGATGGCGATTATGTAGATGCATATTATAATAGGTCCAACGCTTTTTATCAACTGAGAAATTTTAAGAGGGCATTAGATGATCTTAACATAGTCAAATCCTCTTATTCTGATTCTGCTTACGTCTATTTTAGCTTGGGATTGGTATACGCGAAGTTGAAAGAATATAATGAAGCCCTTAAAAATTTTAATCTCACACTAGCAATCGATTCCCTTCATTCCGAGGCTTACGTCAACAGAGGCACGGTGTATTATTATCTAAATGAATATCAAAAGGCAGAACACGACCTTTTGAAAGCATTGGAAATTAATGCTGATGAAGCAAATGCCTACAATGCCTTAAGTCTTTTATATTCTGATAAGGAGGAATTTGATAAAGCATTAAACTTTATAAATAAGGCTTTGGAAATGGCACCGCAAGACCCCTTTTTTTTGAATAACCGGGGATATGTTTACATTCAATTAAAAAATTTACCAAAAGCAATAAAGGACATTACCAATAGTATTGAACTGGATCCTGATAACGCCTGGGCTTATAGGAACAAGGGCTTGTACTATCTGAAAAAAAATGATTTTGAAAAGGCTATACAAGTTTTAGAACAGGGGGTGATTTTAGATAATTCTGTTGACAAAATCTATTATTATCTTGGTTTGGCTTATTTTAAAACAGGAGATAAAAAAGATGCGTGTGAGTCATGGGCAAAGTCTATCGAATTAAAAGAAGACGAAAGCCTGGAGGTTTATTCAAAATATTGCCAATCAGCAACTTAAGCTTCAAATATTCCTCCATTTATCTTTACACGTCCTGGTCAGCGGTTACGATCATATTTATATGTCCTGGTCGTAGCGTCCCGCTACGACCCTATTCACCGGAGCGTCCCGCTCGATATCTTCAGCGCAAATTTTAAATGCTTTTTAAAATAAAAATTATTACAATAATGATATTGATTTTTATTCCCTAAGTTATAATCTTCTCTATATCAGAATTTTCTAATATTATTCACGCCTATTATCTTAGCTATGTAATATTTTAAAGTTCTTCGAATTCCTTTAGAAGCTGTTAAGTACTTTATTTACTTCCAAATGTGTTTTGTATGAATAATGTTACTATAAATTGGCCTCTACTGCCATATAAATACCGGCTACGCATGAAAAAAGTTTTGTTTCTTATAGGGTTCTATTTTTTATTTTTAAATGCCTCAATTGCTCAATTAGCTCCCGTAGCGGGTGATTTTAGGTCTGTAGCAGATGGAAATTGGAATGAGTATTATATATGGGAAATTTTTAAAGAAGGTTCTTGGCAGACTGTCGTAACGGACACTATTCCTGGTAAAGAGACTACGGTTTACATTCAGGAACATACAAATGTAGTTCTTGATAGTAGCGCAGTATGTTATAATCTCCATATCCACGAGAATGGTCAATTAAATTTGGATATTGCCAAATTAGAAGTTTGGGGTTTCTTAAGATTTTACGCGGGCGCAGGGTTGCCTGGTACTAATTTAATTTTGCCAGCAGATACACCCGGCGAATGGATTAGGTCCGAAGTAGATGGTAAGTTAGTATTTAGAGGTAATTCTGACAGAACAATAGTTATGAGTGGTTCTGGGGGGACTTCTGAAGGTTTGTCAGGCTATAACGTAGAAATTGCCTTTGATAAAGGTATAGAAGCGTCGTTGGATGAAGATTTTAGGTTTGGAAACTTAACGGTTTCTTCAGGAATTTTTA
>CAMPJM010000265.1 GCA_946886805.1 uncultured Flammeovirgaceae bacterium
TAAATGAATCACTAGCCCCTTTTTATATGAATACTGTTGAAAGGCACGAAGCAATAATTGCTAAGCTTCAAAAGGAGAATCAGATTGAAGTAGCAAATTTATGTGATGAGCTACAGGTTTCTTCCGTAACCATCCGAAAGGATCTGAAGTTTTTAGAAGAAAAGGGCTTCCTTTTTCGAACACATGGTGGAGCGACCTTAAACAACCCTTATACCACCGATAGGCATGTCAATGAAAAGGAGAAGATTCACCTAAAGGAAAAAATGCAGATAGGGGTGGCAGCTGCTCGTCTCATACAAACCAATGATTCTATTGTTATTGCTTCCGGAACAACAGTACTGGCTCTTGCCAAAAACATCCAGCCAAAAGGCAATCTTACCGTTATCACCTCTGCACTTAACGTAGCCCTGGAGTTAACCCATCACCCGGAAATTGAAGTGATCCAGTTAGGGGGCTTGTTAAGAAAGAGCTCTTCATCTGTCACCGGCACGTACGCAGAAAACAATCTGTCGGACTTTTCTTGTAGCAAGCTGTTTATGGGTGTGGATGGTATAGACCTGGAGTTTGGTTTAACGACGGCTAACGTGATGGAAGCGCTTCTTAACCGGAAGATGATTGAGATTTCTCAAAAAACCATTGTCCTTACGGACTCTTCTAAATTTGGCAGACGAGGGTTCGGGAGGATCGGAGGTTTGGAGGATATTGATGAGATCATCACTGACAAAGGAATATCAAAGTATACCGTTGATGCGCTCGAAGAAATAGGCATCAAAGTAACGATTACTTAAAAACCCTGCTGGGTTTTTAAAAATGGCAATCAAAAAAATCTTTCGTGGTGCTGTGGTTGAATCAGTGCCATCTTCGGGTGTTCTTTTGTCGTAAGGATTCCATACATGAAACAGCCTTGCCTTTCCGAGAATTATTCCGGAATAACAACTCTGTGCCAACATGCTCATTGCAGTCTCTGTTCAGCTTTATAAACGTGTTCCCTCCACTAAAAAAAATGTCATTTGTACTACATAACAACTTATTTTTTTGTTATATTTGAGGCGTTAATACATAAAGCAAAAATGGAGACATTGAATAATTCAAACGTAGATGGGCTGGAACGATTAGAAAACTTAACAATGGCCGACAGGGTGGAGGCTCAGCTTGGAAAATATTTTAAAGACAAGGGGCTAAAGCCGGGGGACTCAATCCCTAAAGAAATTGAAATTGCGGAAGCGCTGGGTGTAAGTCGAAATGTTGTAAGAGAAGCGTTAAGTAGATTCAGGATGCTGGGTATGGTGGAAACCAAGAAAAAGCGTGGGATGATTATGGCTCACCCCGATGTGTTGAGCACGCTTGAAAGAGTACTGGATCCTTATCTTTTGAGCGAAAGTGCGCGTAAAGAAATATTTGAATTGCGATTGGTTTTGGAAATGGGTTTGGCCGACCTGCTTTATGCCCGGATAAATGAAAAGGAAATAGAAGGGCTCAGCAAAATAGTGGAGCGGGAGGCGAAATCTACCACTCAAAAGGAGCGTGTACAATGTGACATAGATTTTCATGCAAGACTCTATATGATCGCCGGAAATGACATTTTAAGAAGATTTCAAAAATTATTATTGCCTGTGTTTGATTTTGAAGTATCTTATGAATCAAAATTAAACGGTAATGTAGCATCTGGAAAGGTTAAACATAAGGACCTGGTAGAGGTGTTAAAAAGCGGAAGCCCCAATGATTTTCGTTCTGCCATGTACGAACATCTTAAACCTCATTTCGATAAATTATAGACTGCAACGCTTGTTATGACTGTTTTAGGTTGACCTATCGTCAATATCTTCGATGGTCATTGACGATAGAGCTTGCCCCGCACTTGTTGCGGGGAAGCATCCAGGAAATCGCTTTTAGCGTTGCTTCTTGAACTCTCCAAAAGTTCCTCTAGTTAAAAGCACAAAAAGATCAATGTAGAAAACTCTGCATGTCCCTACACCATAAAATCATATAAATCTCACCAGGAATTGTATAACACCGGGGCTTTTCCATTCCAGTATATTTGTAATATAAATTAACTGTCAAAGAGATAAATTATAAAAAATGGAAGCAGTAGAAGAAACCAGGCAACAACCAAAGGCACCTAAAGGGGATATAGTAAAAAAGACGCTACCTGTTACCGGAATGACCTGTGCTTCCTGCGCTGCCAGTGTGGAATCCATGATGGCCTCGCAGGAAGGTGTTGTTAGCGCCGGGGTTAATTATGCCAATCAGACTGCCTTGGTAGAATACGAAAAGGATAAGGTAAAGCTAACCGACCTGCAAAAAGTTATCCAGTCTATTGGCTATGACCTGATCATAGAGGAGGAAGAAGGCACTAATGCCCAGGAGGAAGCGCAGCAAAAACATTATAAATCGCTTAAGGCGAAAACCATTTGGGCATCGGTGCTGGCATTTCCCGTAGTGGTTATCGGTATGTTCTTCATGGACATGCCCTACGCAAATTGGATTATGCTCGCCTTGACTACGCCGGTGCTTTTCTGGTTTGGCAGAAGTTTTTTCGTCAACGCAGCAAAGCAGGCTAAATATGGCAAGGCCAATATGGACACGCTGGTAGCCTTGAGTACCGGTATCGCTTTCATTTTCAGTACCTTCAATACAATTTATCCAAGTTTCCTTCATAGCAGGGGGCTGCACCCTCACGTTTATTTTGAGGCAGCAGCAGTGATCGTAGCCTTTATTCTTCTAGGCAAATTATTGGAAGAGCGGGCAAAATCAAATACCTCATCGGCCATAAAAAAACTGATGGGACTTCAGCCTAAAACCGTCAGGGTCATCAGTAATGGCGAAGAGAAAGAAATTCCCGTTTCGCAGGTGGCAGTAGGGGACAGAATTTTGGTGCGTCCGGGAGAGAAAATCCCTGTTGATGGGCGAGTAGCTTCTGGAAATTCATTTGTAGATGAAAGCATGATCAGCGGCGAGCCTATTCCTGTAGAGAAAAACACGGGGGAGAAGGTATTTGCCGGAACGGTCAACCAAAAAGGGAGTTTTCAATTTACAGCAGAGAAGGTAGGCGGACAAACACTGTTGGCGCAGATCATTAAAATGGTACAGGATGCTCAGGGCAGTAAAGCCCCGGTACAAAAACTGGTCGATAAAATTGCCGGAATATTTGTTCCGGTGGTGTTGGGGATAGCAGTACTTAGCTTTATTGTGTGGTTAGTAGCAGGAGGAGATAATGCCTTTACCCATGCTTTATTGGCCTTGGTAACCGTACTGGTTATCGCATGTCCCTGTGCTTTGGGTTTGGCCACGCCGACTGCAATAATGGTAGGTGTAGGTAAAGGTGCCGAAAACAATATCCTGATCAAAGATGCGGAAAGCCTGGAACTGGGTCATAAGGTAAACGCTATCATATTGGATAAAACAGGAACCATAACGGAAGGAAAGCCGGAAGTTACCGATATGATTTGGGATACAAGCACTGGAAGCAATGACATCCTTAAGAGCGTTTTGCTCTCCATCGAAAGTCAGTCAGAGCATCCTCTCGCCGACGCAGTTACCCAAAAATTAAAAGCTGATGGTGTCCCGCCCGTGGACCTGAATAAATTTGAGAGTGTCACCGGAAAAGGTGTAAAGGCCAGCTTTAAAAGCATGGATTATTTCATCGGTAACAAAAAACTGCTTGACGAAAATAGGATTGGAATAGCAGAAGCCATTGCCGCTACAGCGGAAAAATTGCAGGAAGAGGCAAAGACAGTCGTTTATTTCGCTGATGAGAAACAGGTATTGGCTGTTTTGGCAATAGCTGATAAGATTAAAGAAAGTTCAGCACAGGCTGTCGAAAGCTTGCAAAATCAAGGTATTGAGGTGTACATGCTTACCGGTGACAATTCCCAAACGGCCAAAGCAGTGGCAGCTAAAGTTGGCATTACAAATTTTAGGGCAGAAGTATTGCCATCCGATAAAGCCGATTTTGTTATTAAGCTGCAAAAGGAGGGTAAGATAGTCGCTATGGTAGGGGACGGCATCAATGATTCTCATGCCCTGGCGCAGGCTGACGTAAGCATTGCCATGGGCAGGGGATCGGATATAGCCATGGATGTTGCCAAAATGACCTTGATTTCATCAGATCTCAATCAAATTCCAAAGGCACTAAGGTTATCAAAGCTTACGGTAAGGACCATCAAGCAAAACCTTTTCTGGGCATTTATTTATAACGTCATAGGCATTCCGATAGCAGCAGGAATATTGTACCCCTTCACTGGATTTTTACTGAACCCAATGATAGCTGGGGCAGCCATGGCCTTAAGTTCAGTTTCAGTGGTAAGTAACAGCTTACGCTTAAGAACGGTTAAATTGGATAAGTAATAGCTGGATAAATAATAAAGAACAAATAATCTAAAACAATAAATTTTATAAATATGAAAACGATGCAATTTAAAACGAATATTAAGTGTGATGCTTGTGTAGCAAAAGTTACCCCGCATTTGAACGCAGTAGAAGGACTTGAAAATTGGGAAGTGGATTTGAAAGACCCCAAAAGAACCTTGACTGTTTCCGCAAAGGAAGTTGAATCTAAAAAAATAGAAGAAGCATTAAGCAAAGCAGGTTATCAGGGAGAAAAACTCTAAGGCTGATAAAAAAAAGGTGGTGGAAATTAGCCTCCTGCCACCTTTAAACTACTATATACCAAATGCAATATAAAAAAATGAAAAGGATAATTATAATACTTGCTGTACTTATTATTTCAGGAGGGGCCTCTGCGCAGCACGAAGGACACGACATGCCGGTAAAGAAGGACGACGCAAAACATGACGGCCACCAAATGCACTCGAAAAAAGACAGCACCGACCATAGGGGTATGAACCACGACATGGCAACGATGGATGGAGGTGAGATGATGTCCCATGCTTTTTCCCGTAATCTTCCCATGAGCCGGAATGGCTCAGGAACCGGCTGGCTCCCTGACAATTCGCCTATGTACGGCTATATGAAGCACACAGCTAAGTGGATGTACATGTTTCATGGAAATATTTTTCTTCGCTATAACAGCCAGGACATCGGCAACAAGGGTTCCCGTGGCGATAGTAAGTTTGATGCCCCAAATTGGTTTATGGGGATGGGACAAACCAAAGTTGGTGGTAAGGGATTGTTCCGTTTTAGCGCCATGCTGTCTTTAGATCCGTTGACAGTCGGTGGAGAAGGATATCCGCTCTTGTTCCAGTCAGGTGAAACCTGGAAAAGGGAACCGCTGGTTGACCGACAGCACCCGCACGACTTGTTTTCTGAGCTTTCTGTTGGCTATACTCATATGTTTTCCAGGGATGCAGATGCTTTTGTCTACCTGGGTTATCCCGGCGAGCCTGCTTTTGGCCCAGTGGCCTTTATGCACCGTCCGTCGAGCCTTTACAATCCTGATGCCCCAATAGGTCATCATTGGCAGGATGCTACGCATATTACATTTGGTGTAGCAACTTTGGGATTCAGGTATAAGAATTTCAAATTGGAAGGTTCGTCTTTTACAGGACGGGAGCCAAACGAAGAAAGGTATGGCTTTGATAAGCCGAGGTTTGATTCCTGGTCAGCCCGATTATCTTATAATCCATCTCCTGCCTGGGCGCTGCAGGCCTCAAAAGCCTGGGTGAAAGATGTACATGAATTTGGCCCGCGGGAAGATGTGGACAAAACTACAGTTTCAGCCATCCATGCGATATCTCTGGGGTCAAAATCGTCTTTGAACTCTGCTGCGGTTTGGGGTTATAACAGTCCTCAAGGGCATCATCCTTCAAGCCATTCCTTTCTAGTGGAAAGTGCGCTGAGGATGAACGCTACCACGGTATTTGGTAAGTATGAATGGGTAGAAAAATCAACAGAAGATTTGCTCTTGAACGAAGCTATTTTTGGCCATGAATCCCTTTTTAAGGTCAATGCGATCACACTGGGTCTTCAGCAAAAGCTATTGAAAACGTTAAATACTAATTTGGCACTGGGTGTACAAGGAAGTTTATACATAAGTCCTGATGAGTTGGAAGAAGTGTATGGCAAAACTCCGATGGCCTTGG
>CAMPJM010000266.1 GCA_946886805.1 uncultured Flammeovirgaceae bacterium
TTATGGAAGTTTTAAGGATTTTCCACTAAGGATATAAAAAATGATGCGACAGGGTGCTGAGCTATTACTTCCTCTGAAGCATACTTTTCGACCCAGTTTATGGATTTTCAACCTTTTGATTTAATCTTTGGGTCAGCGGAGCTTCGTGCGGATGAAATCGGGTTGTGAATCCAGAAACGAGGCCACCCGGCCAGAGGGTCATGAAAACTGCATTGCAGCAGAGCTTTAGGTCGTCTGGCAGATAACTTGAAGCATGAGGTTGGAGATGGCTATTCTCTCCAACTTTTCCGCTTGATCCTTTGAAATGGCCTTCAACTTTAATCAACTTTTCTGTTCAACCATTCTTCGGGAACTGGAATAATGCAAATATTCAGAGACCGATCATCCTCAGATAACATGGCGGATTGAATTTCTATTTTTGTTCCGTCGGGACTGAAAGTGGGGTGAGGATGGTCAGCAGCCGTGGTTTTATGACCTGTTGATAGCAGCATCATTTCGCGGCTATTTCTGTCGATAAGATAAATATCCCTATTAAAATCATCGCCCACCCCGAATCTTCCATCTGAAGAACCATGTACATGCCAGAGCCCACTTCCTTCTTTTGTCTGCCCTGCGATTGTCATTTCTCTTGAATTGATGTTGACAATTCCAAGTCCGGTTGGCTTTTCTCTGGTTCCTGAGGGACCCCACTCGGTTTCTTGTCCTGGATTGGCGCCTTGAACGTCTGTAGCCTTGGGACTTTCACCGGAAGTCTCGGGAATTTTACGATGACCCATAATAGCAAATGCAACTTCTTCGGGGCCAATTACTGCTTCGTGGGTTACCCATTCATATGGAGCTTCCGGATAAAGAGGCCGCAAACCTGTACCATCGGATTGAACGATCCAAGTACGTTGAGGAGACTTTCCGCCTGTTTCCCAACAAAAGATAATTTGTCCGGGAACCCAGGGATTGCTTTGAATGTGCCCTACCTGAAAAGGAACAGAGACTACATATTTAATTTCACCTGTTTCTACATTCATTCCTGCGATACCTCCCGGTCCTTCGCCCATACTCCTGGGGCCAAAATCTTCTTCAATTTCTGTGCCTGCGGGTAGGTGTTTCATTGCTGCCTCCCGACCCGCTCTAAACCATACCCATTCTTCATCTGCATCGAGCGCCATGTCACCACCTGCTCCAAGTTCAGGAGGCGTTGTGCCACATATTCGTTGATATTTGGAAGCTGGTTTTAATTTTCCTTTTTCACTATCCTCAAATAGTTTCTCCAAATCCACCTCTACAATTTCGAGAATATCTCCCTCCGGGTTGTCCGCAGGCTTTCTCATCAAATAAAGGTTCATCGACTTCCTCGCCACGTTGAGCATGCCCGTATAACCACCTTCAGTAACTTGCACAATATCACCTGTTTTCTCATTGACAGCCATTGCTTCTCCTTCTACCCTCTTCGACCGAAAGATTACCCATTTCCCATCAGACGTCCATTGATTATGCGTTGGATAGATTTTTGAGTCGCCAGCCGGAGTACTGGTCAGGAAGATCAATTTATGCCCTGTAACGGGATCAATAATCACCTTCCGTTCCGACGGAAAGCGAGTACCGATTTGACCGAAAACCGGAGAAAACCACATAATAGCAGCTATTGGGACAAGTATATTTAGAAATAATTTCTTCATCGGTTTATTAAAAATTGTTTAACATCAATCCATCTTATATTTCAACTTCGTCTGCTTTTTAAAAATGTTAATCGGCAACTATGCAGTATAGCAAGAGCAAACCCATCATTTTTCCTCAAAGATCGGAGCGTCTGTATCAATTTTTTCCGAATAAAATTGCACAGCACTGTCATTCATTTTAGGATGTGTATTTTTCAACAATTCTATCATTTCGGCACCGGCCAAAAGCACAGGGCCATACCCATGTGCAGCATAAACGCTCACCGGACGGTAATAATAAAATGCAGGATCAAAACCCATTCCGGTACCAACGCAAGTTCCCTCTACCTGGCCTTTTTCATTTACCTTGGAAGCCACTGCGTTCCATGCCAGACACACCATTGGCCCATAGGCTTTGGCATCGACATAGCCAAGATTGATAGCTCTTGCTACAGAATAGGCAAAAATAGCAGTTGCAGAAGTTTCGGCATACGAATCATTTCTATCGATTAGCTGATGCCAGAACCCTTCCCCTGACTGATATTTAGCCAGACCGTCAATGTGCATTCTCAGGTAATCAAGCACCTTTTCCCTTCCGGAATGGTCTTCTGGCAACACTTCCAACAATTCGATTATGGTCAGGATCGCCCAGCCGTTCGCCCTTCCCCAATGAAATTGGGGATGCTGGTCCATATCAAGGATCCATGCATGCATGTATAGTCCCTTTTCTTCGTTAAACATACGCTCAGAAAACTGTAGGACTTGTTTTACCGCATCGTCAAAATATTGATTATCACCCGAATACCTTCCCATTTGAGCCAATGCGGGTACGCTCATAAACAGGTCATCCAACCAAAGGGAATTTTTCATTGGTCTGTTTCTCGCCAATGTTCCATCTTCCAAACGTAATTGTTCGTTGCTGATATAGTCAATAAAATTTTCAATCATTGGATCGAGCTCGCCTTCGAATCCATATTGTTTTGCCTTAATCATAGCTGCGCACATGGCTCCAGCATCGTCCAACGCATGAGGGTGTAGGACTGATCTCATCGGATGGCGAAAACCTGACTGTTTTTCTTCCAGTTCCAAAAATCGGGGATACAAATCTGCCAGCAATTCCATTCGGTCCAAGGTATATTCAGCATATTTCGGGTCATTGGTTGTTTGAGAAGCCCTCAACATACCCGCATATGTCACGCCCCATTCGTAGCTGATCAATCTGAAATCCCCCTGCTTAAAAGCGACCTCTTTTGTCTTGCCAATCTTATCAAAATTTGTTATTTCCGTTCCTGATTCAGCATCGATAACGATTGCAGGCGTCGTACCTTCAAGGTAATCATGCACTCTGTCAAGGGTCTGTATGATTGATTCTTCTGTTGGTATCCCATAGGGGGTTTCATAATCCGGTTTGGTTAAATGCAAGGGAGTATTGGAATCTGTAGCCTTTTGAGCGTAAACGCTTTTAGTAAATATCAAAAAGATAGATCCTAAAAGGATGATTTTAATTGTTTTTATCATGGTGCATTATAGTTTAATTATTTTATTGTGGTTTAAGTTGATCTTACAAACTTTACTTTTTAAACAGCCTTAATGTCTTAGTTAATTTGAGCCCTTAAAAAAGCAGAAAAGTCAGACTCCATCTGACTTCTCCCACTAATCCAAACAAACTACTAACAACTTATTTTCTACTTCATTTTCATAATCTCGGTCCCAGCAAGCAGAAATGCTCCAAGTCCATAATCTTCGAAATCTGGCTTGCTTGTATAGGTTACCGGCTGTCCATCTTTAGGTTCTTTACCTGTGCCTTGAACATAGCCTAAAAAACCGTTTGGATGAACCGCATCATCGGCCATCGCATTCCAGGCTTTTGCAATAACCGGGGTAAATTTATCCGCATCCAAAAGGCCGTTATTGACACCCCATGCCAATGCATAGGTAAAAAAAGCAGTACCTGAAGTTTCCTTTCCGCCAAAATGCTCAGGGTCGACCAAGCTTACGTTCCAAAAGCCGTCTTCTCTCTGGAGAGGAACAAGCGCATGTGCCATTTCGAGGAAATCCTGTTGGTAAACATCATGATGTGGTATATTTTCCGGCACCATGTCCATCACTCTCGCCAGAGCCGCTATTACCCAGCCGTTACCCCTCGACCAGTATACATCCTCTCCGTTCGGAGAGGTATAGGGCGGCACAAAATCAGCATCTCTCCACCACAGGCTGTCCTCGGGATTATATAAACCTCCTCCTAGTTCATTTCTGGTAGTGCTATACAAGTCATACATCTTTTCATAATATTTATCTTCGCCGGTTAAAACGCCCAACTGCGCAAAAATGGGCATGGACATTTGTATAGCATCAATCCAGGTCCAGTCATCTGACTTCTCGCTGTTTACCATATTGTCGATTGCGGCTTTAATGGATTTTATTCTTTCCGGTTGAGGATCAATATTGTACAGCTCTATATAAGTTTGTCCGGCTGTCTGATAATCGGCGTGCCTTACGTTGTCTCCTCCAGATAAACCCCAATTATGACTTTCAGCCCATTCCACGGCATAATCGTAATACCGCTGTTGCGGATCTGCCCTGTATAAGGCCATAAGTCCTTCATAATATACAGCTCTCGTCCAAATATTACTGGGCCTTGTTTTGTTCGTCACGATTTCCTTCCCCGGATCGGGCCATTCCGCCATGAAATAATCATTGGCGAGCCTTAATGTCTTTAATATTTTTTTCTCACTCGGCAACTTATCTGATTGCAATACCAAACAAGAAGAGAGAAGTAAAGATATTCCTACAAAAAATAATGAATTTTTTAAACGAACCATTTTTATTTAACTTAAGAATTGAAATGCTGTGCTCTATAACCTCGTATTGTTATATCAGCCTAAATTAAAGAAAGTATTATAAATCTTCTGTCCTGTTGTATCCTGAAAGATGCTTTTTTCTTAATCGTGATTTGTCAAATGACTGTCGCAATATTGCCTAACAAAACCGCAAGATCTTCGATTTGTCATGCTGACGAAGGAAGCATCTTGGAATCCCCTTATCCTGTTGCCCTTTCTTATAAAGGCACGGCTTACGAGCAGCAGCATTTTAGAAATTTTTGACGAAAATCCTGCATTAGCCTATATCGAAGCGAAGCAAGAACCTTCCCCGTATCCAAAGTACGGGGCAAGCTGTTCCCCCAGCTGGCGGCTGACAAAAAACAGTTTTTTGAAATCAAAGACTTTTAAAGCGACGGAGAGCAGATAGATTTAACTTAAAAGCGATTTCCCCTGCGTCCGACCTATGGCGTGTTGCGTGAGGTGTTGGCAGAAGCTCTGCTTACTAAACTTAGATCCTTTCAGGACATGGCTTGGTAATGCTTCCAACCTACCCAGAAAGCTTTACCAAACCTTCTCCATTTATTGTCTAATATTTAGGCAATAATTACCAACGGTGCGTTATCAAACTCTAGTGAGGTTTAGCAAAGCAGCTATCATCGTCATTCACCCTCTCACAAAGCAATTCCTATATCGCCGTTGCTTGTCTCCTTACAAAAAAATATATTTTTGTAAGGAGACAAGCAGGATGCTACAGTATACATTATAAAATTTGAATGCTTAATATAGAGGTGAAAACCATCTAAATAATACCATCTTTAACTTAACTTACTAACTATGCCAATAATCGGATGAATAATGAAGTGTAATTTTGTTTTAATTTTCAAGAGTCAGCAATTCTCTTCAAAATCGCTTGCGAGTTTAAACCTGACTATTAAATATATCACGTTGCGCTTTGTAAATAATAAGAAAACTAAAGGTCAAAGAAAAAGAATTCACATAAAGATCAACTGTAGAATTTTCAGTCAAAACAATTTAACAACTCGGCATAACCTAAATTATAAAATGAAGAAAAGAATAATCCGACTATCCCTTTTTTGTTTAATGAGTAGCTTCCTTTCCTGCCAGTCTGAAAAAAAAGAGCAGGAAATCCAAAAAATTGCCCTGGCCAACCCTACTTCTATTCAGCTAATAGATAAAGCTGTTGCAATCAATCGGAGTGATTTATCCCAAGTACCTGATGGCTATGTTTATCCATTATTAACCAACCAGAAAGGAGATACTATTCCGGCGCAGTTAGACGATCTGGACGGAGATGCCAAATGGGATGAGCTGTTCTTTGTTAAAGATTTTGCTCCCAATGCGCAAGATACGCTTTATGTCAATTGGGTAGCTTCCAGGCCAGATTTTGAGAAACGGACCAGTGTGAGGTTTGGTGTGCGCCATTCAATAGACGCTACTGTACAGCCCGAGCTGAATGATACATTTTATGCCGATGAACTCCCTTGGGTAATAGGATATCAACCGTATCAGACCGATGGCCCCACATGGGAAAATGATAAAGTGGG
>CAMPJM010000267.1 GCA_946886805.1 uncultured Flammeovirgaceae bacterium
ATCAGGAATACTCACCACGTACATATCATCACTGGCTGTAGAGAAATCAAGTGCATTGTCAAACTTACCCGGCACTCGTATTCCCTGATTATCATCATCAAGCCCTAATATTCCGTGATTTGCATAGGCCGAGCTGTCTGTTATCTGATTGCCATCCTCTGCGGTTTCGTTAAAACTCCAATGGCCGATATTCCCTGGCTCGTAAGATTGCTGAGTAGTGAAAGCCCATACATTACCGCTTGTAGTTCCTTTTTCATTGATGGCATCCACCCTCCAGAAATACTGAGTATTCTCCGTTAACGACGTCACCAAAGATGTGGTAGTTGTAAGTTCTTCCTTCAATTCCAGTGCGTTTTCATCAGTTCCGAAATACACCTTATAGCTTACGGCATTTTCGCTCCCCGTCCAGCTCAGGTTAAGGTTGGTCACTGCTGCATAGGCCGACTGGTGTGCAGGTGAAGGATTGGAAGGTACCTCTGGTGCCGTAGGAATTGGAGGTGTTTGTACAGACTCACTCGTGCTGTAGGCAGATTCATCTGTTGCATTGATTGCTTTTATACGATAGGTATAGGTGGTATTGGGCACCAGATCCGTAGCATCCGTATAGGTGACAACATCCGCTGCCACTTCTGCTATTTCCACGAAATTTACCCCATCTTCAGCACGTTCTATGATAAAATTAGTTTCATTGTCTGAGTTATCTTCCCAGGTGATTACTACTTCACTTCCCGGAGGTACTTCCGTAGAGGTAGCAGTAAAAGCAATCGCAGAAGGCGGCTTCATAAATGCAGGAGCCTCCGTATTCATCAAAGTGTTTACATACACTTCAATATTTAAATAAGCCGGGTCCGTCGCACTGCTTGCCACGGCATCAGCTGCATTGTTTTTATCCAGACCGTTAGTGTCTTCCCAGGCGTCGGGCATACCATCTTCATCGGTATCTAAGGGCGCCGGCGCATTGAAAACATCGCCCACACCACCATTCGAAAATGGCAGATCCGATTCTCTGTACACATACATGCCCTCAGTTCCTCTTGAGTTTACTTCATCAATCAAGAGACCGTCTACCTGATCCAGGCGTGGGTAATTTGCACCCACATTGGCTATCACATGCTCATAGGCTTCAGCGGCAGAAAGTGTGGGCGTTGCTGCCGGATAGGCGAACGGCTCGGTTTTGAAGCCGGCACCCACTATACCCGGATATCCTGTTTCGTCGAAAGGAATCAGCGTACCGTTCAGCGTTCCGTCCTTATTGTTATCAAAGAAATTTCCGGCGCCAAAAACATTAAAGGTCGGCGTTCCCCTGGAAAATGGTGTCGACTTATCTGGAGGAGTCAATGGACCGCCTACAAAATAATTATTGATGATGTTCACTTCAGAAACGCCTGCAGAGCCACCCATGATGTAGCCATCACCGCTTACCGTGTGACCCATGGTGTTGCCGTAGTTACCGTAATTATATACCACGTTGTTTACAAATTCATTTACCCCTTTTACCTTGGGGTTCCTCGTTTTATTGCTGATGTATAAATTTTTGATCAAACTAACACTTCCTCCATCTGGAGTTTGTATCAGGCCGCCGGCAGAATGGTTTGAGCGGTGCAGTCCCTGCCCAATGATAGAGTTCTGGATGGTGATTCCAGAAAGGGGAGGACCTTTGCTATCCCAGTTGATGGAGAAAACCTCATCCATTCCCCAGGTAAAAGACATATGGTCAAAGATCATGTTTTCCCCATTGGATATGCCTGATGCATCCTTTCCTGAGTTGTCAGTTGCCCCCAGGCGTATTCGCAGATACCGGGCTATGGTGTTACTGGAACCGGAAAAAGTGACCCTTTTATTAAAAAGTACAACGCCATCACCCGGCGCAGTCTGACCTGCAATGGTGGTGTTGGCTGCTACGTTCACATCAGAATGGAGGTGAATGATGCCGCCAACCGAAAATACTACAAATCGGCCCGACTGGCTTACCGCATCTCTGAACGAACCAGGTCCGGAATCATTCAGGTTGCTGACGATATATACTTCAGGAGCGGCCACACCTCTGGCTCCTTCGGCGTGCCTTCCGAAACCTTCGGCCTCAGGAAAAGCCAGCGTTTGCGCATCAACTTCTTGACGAGAAAAAAGGCAGATCGCGCAAACGATTGCGCTTATGCGGAAAATGTAATGGTAGAAAATGGTAAAAATGTTTTGCATAGTAAATTTATTTAGTCTTAGACATTAAAAATGTAGCGGAATCGGTTTTAAATTGCTTTTACGCCAGACCAGCAGGGTTTTAAATCTAATCTACACCTGACTGATCTACGGGCAAGATAAAAGAATTCAGCTTGAATGATCTGTAAAATCATGCACAATTAACAGGACAAACTGTTATTTCAAGTGTAGAATAGCTTCAAGGAAGGTTATGGAGGGAAGAAGGAAGAATGATGACAGAAAGAGATGAGCTCGTCCAAGGCAAACAATGTTGTCTACTAGGCTCACACTGAGCCTTATCCATGCCTTTTGAAGTGGTGATGGAATGTTTTCCAATTTTTGTTATCTTTAGTACTTATAGAGAGTGAAGTGGCTTTTAAATCTGGCACGGCTAAACACTCGAACCGTTACCGCCAAATGTAAAAAGCCAGGCGACAGTACTAATAGAAAGTAAACCATGGTGGATGAATGTAAAGAAATAGAAAAATTGATGAGACATAGGAACCGTTGATCAAATAGAGCGGAGACAAGTAATGTTAGGAAACAGAACAATATTGAAAAGCGATAAGGATAAAAAACTTAAAAAATAATCAGATGCCAATTTACATGGACCGCCACGATGTTTCCGAAACAGTCACTGCAGAGAATGTAGCACAGTTGCATCAACAAGATTTAAAAATACAACACAAATTTGATTGTAGAGGATTAACCTACTGGTTTGATGAAAAAAGGAAAACTGCCTTCTGTTTAATTGAAGCACCTAACGAGAAGGCACTTTTGGAAATGCACAAGCAGGCTCATGGTCAAGTACCTCATAGAGTAATGGAAGTAGATGCCAACATAGTTGAATCGTTTTTAGGCAGAATAGAAGATCCTGAAAAAGCGTAAAAAACAGCATTAAATATAATCAATGATCCTGCCTTCCGGACTATAATGGTAGTGGGAATAAAACCTTTCTCTTTAAAGGAAACCCTCAATAAAAATGTGAATTCAATTATTGCCGGGCAGCATAGAACGATTGTCGATACCATAAATTTATATAAAGGAAGCCTTGTAAAGCAAAACCCTGATCACTTTTTAGTTTCATTCGATTCTGTTACCAATGCCGTATTGTGTGCCCTTAAAATACAGGCTGAATTCGAAAAAAATTGCGGAAGCAAATACAGTTCTCTCATAAAACTGCACATTGGTTTACATGCCGGTGTACCTGTGGACGAAAAGGAGGGTTTTTTTGGGAATACCATAAAAGCAGCACAGTCTTATTTTGAATTGGTTAAAGGAACATTGATCTTATCCTCCGAAGTTAAAGACTTGTATGAAAGTGAGAATTTAAACACTCCTCTCGAGCCTAAAACTATTGTTGCACTTAATCAGTCGGAAGAAAAATTTCTAAAGGATTTGGTGGATTTTACAGAAAGGGAATGGAGTAACACCTCTTTAAATACAGATGATTTTAGCAGGTATCTGGGGTACAGTAAATCTAAGCTCTATAGAAAAATAGTTGCCATGACAGGCAAATCTCCAAATAGTTATTTAAAAGAATACAGGCTCTGCCAGGCACTGAAGCTGTTGAGTAAAAAAAATATGAATATTTCTGAAGTCGCATTTGAGACAGGATTTAATAGCCCCGCTTATTTTTCAAAATGTTTTCAGGAAACCTACGGAATCCTTCCTTCCCAATACATAAAATCGCCCTGCTCTTGATTTTCGCAAATTTTAGAAAGATATTATAAAACCCATAACCTGGACAAGCCAGAAGTAAAGGATTCCCCGAAGAGATGGCTTTGCCGCACGCAAAGGTAAATTAAGTTAAAAAAAACGCAAAGAACGCAATTTGTAAAATATGCAAAGCACATTTTGCTAATTTATACTTTCAAATTGTCTGTTAGCCCGAAGTCCTTTGGGCAGGTTTTGTTTTTACCCTTTCGTTCTTTTGAAAGTCTTGCCAACGCCAAAGGCATGCCCATGGCAAAATAGCACGAATATTACTGATAAGATATTAAAGCATTCTTCTTATGAAATTCAGTAATTGATGTACTGAACTAAAATTAGTATTTGTTGAACTAAAAGTAGACCTGATTTTATTTATTGCTGCATAACTTTGGTAAATGATATAAGAAACTAATATCATGCCTATTGCTTAAAGGGTGCAGCAATAGCTCTAAGAAATATCATCCTGTTATTCACAATATTAAATAGGAACAAAAATGAAAATAGCAAAAGAAAATATCGAAGTGAAAATGGAAATACCCGGTGCAGTTATTCGTCAAAGAACTGAATTTGGTGATGCAACCGGGTTTGGTAAAATTAGCGGTGAGTTTTTCAGCCTGTCTGCTGGAGTAGATACAACACCGATTATCATAGGTCTTGAAGGAAACCTGTGCCAAAGCCCGCATTGGGGTTACGTTTTGAGCGGTCAAATTACAACCACTGATTCAGAAGGAATTCAAGAAACAGTAAACACGAACGATTTGTTTTTCTGGCCGGCCGGGCATAATGTGAAGGTCACTGAAGATGCGGAGATCATTATGTTCAGTCCGCAGCATGAGCATACAATAGTAATCAATCATATGATTGAAAAAACCAAGGGTTAAGCTTTGTAGGATTATAGTAATTCTTACTTTTTAGTCATTAAGTGATATGATCAACCTAAAACTTTTCTGCAAAACTTAAAAATTCTCAATATGGACCAATTAGTAATTAATTCAGTAAAGGATATTGATGCTTTAAAAATCGAAGGTTTTTCCGCTCAACTGAGGGGAAAGATAGTAATGGCTTCAGATGACGCCTATAATGAAACCAGAAAAGTTTTTAATGCAATGATTGACAAGCGGCCCGGAATGTTTGCTATGTGTACAGATGTAGCCGATGTTATTGCCTCTGTTAATTTTGCCCGCGAAAATGAGCTGACTGTGGCCATAAGAGGAGGTGGCCATAATGGTGGTGGCTTAGGTGTTTGTGACGATGGGTTAGTAATCGATCTTTCGGGAATTAAATTTGTTCGTGTTGATACTTCTGATAACACCGTCAGAGTAGGCGGGGGAAACCTTTGGGGGGAAGTAGATCATGCTACACATGTCTTTGGGCTGGCAATTCCTGCTGGAATTATTTCTACGACCGGTGTTGGGGGTTTAACCCTCGGTGGTGGTATTGGTTATTTATCACGAAAATATGGACTTACCATAGACAATCTTTTGGAAGCTGATATGGTTTTGGCAGATGGCTCTTTTGTTACGGTAAGTGCCAAACATAATAATGATTTGTTTTGGGCCATTCGTGGCGGAGGCGGAAATTTTGGAATTGTTACGTCATTTAAGTTTCAGGCGCATAAGGTAAAAACTGTTTTTGCAGGCCCAACTTTGTGGCCAATCGAAAAAACAGAAGAAATAATGAAATGGTATCAGGATTTTATAAACAATGCTCCGGATGAATTAAATGGTTTTATTGCAACGTTGATTATTCCGGGGGCGCCATTTCCTGAACATCTGCATAACAAACAATTCTGTGGAATAGTATGGTGTTATACCGGAGACATGGCTAAAGCAAAAGAAGCCTTCAAGCCGATCCTGGCAATGAATCCTTTATTTGAACATGTTGGAGAAATGCCTTATCCTTCTGTACAGACTTTATTTGATGGATTGTTTCCTCCCGGTTTGCAATGGTATTGGAGGGCCGACTTTTTTAATGAATTAGGATCGGAAGTCAGGACTCAGCATTTAGAATTTGGATCAAAAATACCAACGCCCCTTTCTCAAATGCACATGTACCCAATTAGTGG
>CAMPJM010000268.1 GCA_946886805.1 uncultured Flammeovirgaceae bacterium
TAAACTGATGCACTTTCGGTTCACCGCCCCCGCTCTTCCGGATTTGCAATCCGGATGCCCTAATTACGGATTTGTAATCCGTTTTATCAGGGCCATCAGAACGCATTACAAATGCTAATTGTAAATAGATCGGGATTACAAATCCCGACCAGCGTCCGGTAAACTATAAAGAACCTGTTGTAGCAACGTTGATACAATTTATAGTGACCTCCTACCTAGCCCTTCCACTTTCCGCATCCACTTATTCCTCACTTCTAATTCTGATCCTCTGATAATCCCCACATAGGTTACTCTAACGGGCTTTACGCCACAAAATTCAAGAATCGATCGTTTAAGCTGATTAACACTAGGTCTTCCAAAAAACATTCTGTAGTACCAACCCGGCTGATCCAAGGTAGTGATGATATGAGCCGTTTTACCTGTTAACAATTTATCCCACCATACAGAATTTTCACGGTACTTAAAGGCCATGCCAGGAAGGAAAAGGCGATCTATGAATCCTTTCATGATAGCGGGAAAGCCACCCCACCAAACGGGATGCACCCACACAAGATGGTCTGCCCACTGAATTTTCTCCCAGGCATCAATTAGGTCGGGCTCTAAATCCATTCTTTTTTGATAGCCATGTCGTAAATTATTGTTAAAATATAGTCTACCAATCCATATTTCTTTTAGAGTAGCCCCGCTGCTTTTTGCACCATTTATATAAGCATGAGCAAGGGCATGATTAAAGCTGTCTTCGTTTGGATGTCCGTTGATTACAAGTATGTTTTTCATTTTGCTGTTTTTCTATTTACAGCCAAAAGTATACTCCAACGGGAAATTACTACCGGACAAATGTCTATAAAACCACCTCTCTTCGTAATCTGCTCAAGTGGCGGGGTGTAACGTTTAAATAAGAAGCCAAATACTGTAAGGGAATGTATTGAAGATATGTCGCGTGCGTTTCCATAAATGCCTCATACCGCTTTTTAGCAGAATGCTTTTGCAGTAAAAACATCCTTTTCTCAAGCTCGATATACTGGATCTCGGTTAATGACTTCCCCGCTTTCAACCAATTCGGACTCGCTGCATACAGCCTGTTCAAATCCTCCTTTTTTAATACCTCCAAAGTAATGTCTGTAAGTGCTTGTATATTTTCTTCAGTTGGATTGCCGCTAATTAAGCTGGACAAAGCGGTCATCAGGTTATTGCCAAAAGTAATACAATAGGTAATTTCCTCTCCATTCTCTTTTGAGTAATATGATCTTAAGATGCCATCTTTGATATAAACCAATTGATTGCAGATACTTCCTTCGCTGATCAGATATTCCCCTTTCCGGATAGTTTTTGAAGTTGTCATGCCATTTAACATATCCAAATCTTGCTCCGATAATAGTCTTAGGGAATGAAAGTACGATTTCATACTCATGGTGCGTCGTGGTTTTATTTAATTTGTTTTAAACACTAATTTAGTCAGCTGTCTTTATAATGTTGTATAATTAATGTGGTTTAACCCGAAATATGCATTAAAATATCTATTCCGAAGCAAAATCCGGGTTTAGTTAAGTTTTTTTGTATACCTCATCCCTGAATACTTAATACTTCGGGGTAGGCTCTAAATCCTTCTCTTCGCTCTTCCCGATCTGCAAATCCGAATGCTCTATTTACGGATTTGTAATCCATTTAACACTGCTTCAAAACGCATTACAAATGCTAACTATAGATAGGTCGGGATTACAAATCCCGACCAGCGGTTCAATTTAAGCACGGCAATAGATTTATAGGGCAGTCTGTTAAAAACTGACGTACTTCCGGACACCGCTCTTCCTGATTTGTAATCCGGATGCCCTAATTACGGATTTGCAATCCGTTTTATAAGAGCTTTAAAAAAACTATTGCAAATGCTAATATTTTTATTTATGCTAGGTAATCCCCATCTTTTATTAAAATAGGTTTATGTCTTTATAATTCTATGTCTCTATAATAATGTATATTAGAACTAGAATTACTACAGTTGACCTTTTTTATATAATTTTTTAACAGTCACAAAGCTATGTATATAGATATGCACTGCCACCCGGCAATGAAGCCATTGGGAAAAAGCTTTCAAAAAAAATCCACCGAATACCGCCAGAGTAAAAATCCGAGGGATAAAAGTTCATTGTGGTATATGGATAGAGCTGGTGCTTTTGAACGGGCTCTAAATGAATTAATTACCGTTACAAAATTTTCCCAAGCTGATTTTTCGACCTTAAGTTATGGTAAAGTAGGTGCGATCTGCGCTTCTTTGTATCCGCTGGAAAAAGGCTTTGTCAATACGAGGGTTGGGGATGAACTTATACCCGACCTTGTGGTGGGCTTCGTTTCAGGATTATCGCAACGCAGGGTAAACCATCTGGACGATATGAAAAATTATTTTGATGACCTGGTGAAGGAACGGGAATTTTATGAGCAAATGGATGGTGTGGAGGTAAATCTTGAAAGAGGTAAATTCAAATACAAGATTGCTGACAATTATGAAGAACTCAAATTGAACCTCGACAATACCGCTGAAAATATTGTGAGCGTATTTTTTTCAATAGAAGGTGGGCATGTATTTAATACCGGCATCCATCCAAAAGAAAATACGGCCAATAGAGAGGAAGTCCTGAGGAATGTTGAAACAGTTAAATCCTGGGAGCATAAACCTTTATTTCTGACCCTTTCTCATCATTTTTATAATGAGTTGTGTGGTCACGCCCCCAGCCTTGGAGGTTTTGTAGGGAAAGTCCTAAACCAGAAACGCGGACTAAACGAGGGGTTTACGCAATTGGGTGAAGAAGTGGTCCATAAGCTGCTGGACAAAGCCCATGGCAACAGAATCCTTATTGACATAAAGCACATGAGTGAAAAGAGCCGGCAACGATATTATGAAATACTGGACAGTGATTATAAAACCGATAACATACCGCTTTTGGTAAGCCATGGCGGCATGAACGGACTGGTAGAATTCACCAATAATCGCTATGGCCACTATGATACCTCTCGTAAAATGATGACAGGAACCATCAATTTTTATGATAAAGAAGTTGTTAGAATAGCCATTTCAGGGGGCCTATTTTGTCTCCAACTGGATGAAAGGAGGCTGATTGCCCCTGATGAGCTGGACGCCATTAAAAGAAAAGAAAGAAAAGACGACAGGTTGTATTACCGTTCAAAAATTGTTTGGAACCAGATTCAGCATATCGCCGAAGTTTTGAATGACCACGGATTGGATGCCTGGAGTACCTGTGCAATCGGCTCAGACAACGATGGGATTGTAGACCCCTTAAATGGTTTCTGGACAGCGGAATTTTTTCCTTTTTTAGAACTTCACCTTCAAGAGCATGCCTTCAATTATATGAATGATAAAGGAGCAGCATTGTTACAGAAAAACCAAATAGAACCTGATATCATCGTTTCCAGAGTAATGTACAGCAATGCGCTGGGGTTTTTAAGCAGGACGTTTTGATGGGAGTTCTTTTTATAGCAATCCTAATGCCGGGACACCAAACTTTACTATCCAAAGCAAAATTTTCAATCCACCTCCTTAAAGAAGTTATCGCCACACATCCTGACAATCCTTGGTATAAAGGATCCCACCACGTCTACCAATTCTTTCTGAGCTTCCATCACCAGTTTTATATCCTTGTAGGCCATCGGTGCTTCATCCAGTCCGGAGCCCATTAGCTCCACGCCCGACTGCTGAAGATGCTCGGCAACAAACGTTGGATTGAGCGTTTTCTTTGCCTGCGTACGTGACATAGCTCTACCGGCGCCATGCGAAGCTGAATTGATGGAAGCTATGTCGCCTTTTCCACTCACAATATAACCCGGAGCTGTCATAGAACCCGGGATTATCCCCAGCACGCCTTTTCCCGCAGGCGTTGCACCTTTTCTATGAACAATTATTTCTTCGCCAAAAGCATCCTTTTCTTTCCAGGCAAAATTGTGGTGGTTTTCGATCATTGCGACAGGATTGGTGCGCAAACCCACAGCCATTCTATCGTGTATCTGGTGGTGACAGGCCGAAGCATAATCACCAGCCAAATTCATGGCAAGCCAATACTCCTGTCCTGCTTCAGTGTCCAAATCTAGCCATGCCAAATGTCTGGCCTCCTGTGGAAGCGTGCAAAGGTCCATAGCCAGTTTGGTATAATGGTTGGCAATTGTAGCACCAAAGCCCCTTGATCCCGAATGTGAAAGCAAGGCCAGATACTGTCCCACTGGCAACCCAAATTCATTGTTTTCCTCGAAAATTTCGGTGATCCCAAATTCTACAAAATGATTGCCACCGCCAGAAGACCCTAGTTGCGAATAA
The DNA here is from genome assembly GCA_946886805.1 of uncultured Flammeovirgaceae bacterium. Next base: position 4,322 of record CAMPJM010000268.1, read on the forward strand.
GCTTTGTCTTTCAATCCCTTCAATAATTTTATTTCAGCAAACAACGGATTATCTATTACCGAATGATCCTGCGGCTTTTTAAAAGTTGCCCGACCAAATTTTGTATTCACATTGAGCATCTCCTTCAAGTCCTCCTTTCTACTGTCGATAAAACCTGCTGGTAATTCGTAAATAGACATACACATTCTACAACCTATATCCACCCCTACTCCATAGGGTATTACGGCATTTTTTGTGGCCAACACACCTCCTATAGGCAAGCCATATCCCTGATGTGCGTCGGGCATCAAAGCTCCCGCAACGGTCACGGGTAATTTCATAGCGGTTTCCATTTGTTTAATGGCACCCTCTTCAATACCCGCCGCCCCGTAAATTTTATACGTTTCAGGACTTTCGTTCAGCGCTAAAATTCCGGCTTCCTTCGCCGGCTTTAGCAACTCAAATGCAATCGGAGAAAGTTTTTTATCCTCCAAAAAGCCCGAAGGGTTCTGCAATACCTGCTCTAGCAAAGAGGTAATGGTTTTCAAATTTGAATCAGCATATTCGGCTTGGATTACATCCAGGGCAATTCCCATTACTTTCCCTTCAGGATATCCTAAAGCCAATAAATAATTTCCATTTATTTCCATTATAATTTCTTTAAAATCTTAAATCAGCCGTCTAACCCTTTTGGGTCCTAGCGAAATAATTCACTACAAGAACAGTAACCTTTCAGCGTTTCCGCAAGTTTGGATTTTAAACCCATTGAATTGGGAAGAAGATAAATTCTACAACAAATGATGGATTATACCTTGTAGAGACGTCTATTTATCGCGTCTCTGAATGGCGTAATTTATCCCGTCTCTACGGCGTGAGGTTTTAAACACCAAATTTCTTGTTTAAAGTACCAGGATTTTCTAATATTAAAAAGAAAAACCAGCTAATTAATGAACCCAGACCTTTACAACAACAAGTACCGCATTGAATCCTCAAGATTAAAGAATTGGGACTATGGTAGAAATGCTTCCTATTTTGTAACTATTTGTACCAGGAACAGAGAAAAATTCTTTGGTGAAATTTTGGATGGAGAAATGCACCTGTCTGAAATAGGACAAGAGGCAGAAAAATATTGGCAAAAGATCCCTGACCTTTTTCCGTTTGTTATTTTAGATGAATTTATTGTAATGCCCAATCATATGCACGGGATTGTGGTCATTGATAAACCGGATGATCATACGGCGGTTATCGCAGATGGTGGCGGCAATTCAAATCGTGGGGGGATAACAGGCAATCATAATCCGATGACCCAGGAAAACCTGTCCAGGATATTGCGCTGGTACAAGGGCCGGGTCAAATTTGAATCAAGAGAAATACAACCAGATTTTGGATGGCATCCTAGATTTCATGATCATATCATCAGGAATCAAAGATCCTTCGAAAGGATCCGGGATTATATCATTAACAATCCATTGAATTGGCAAGAAGATAAATTCTACAACAAATGATGTAGAGACGTCGATTTATCGCGTCTCTGAATGGCGTAATTTATCGCATCTCTATATGGCGTAATTTATCGCGTCTCTATATGGGAGGAAGACATCTTTTGTCAAGAAGAATTTTCAGGCTGTTTCTGTTTTAACAAATGGTCGATGTGCC
>CAMPJM010000269.1 GCA_946886805.1 uncultured Flammeovirgaceae bacterium
GATGAAGAATCTTCCTGTATTTGTCGTGCGTTTTCCTCAATTTGAGAAATTTCCTGTTGAAATTGATCGCCACCAGAGATTTCCCTGAGTGCAGTGCTTAACTTCATCAAAGCTTCGGAGGTTGTCTCATGATCAGCGCCCATTTGCTCTTTTACGTTTTCATCATTGACATAGGAAATAAAATCCTCGGAAGCAGCAGTACTTGCAGCCATATTGGCGTTATCCGACACACCTTCATTTTGTTGGTCAACAGGTGCTACAGTATTTTGCTGCTCGGCGACTTCATTGTCGGGATCATCGATTACTTCCGAAGCTACCCATATTATACCAACTATAACCAAAAGGCCAATTATCCAAGGCCATATAGATCCTTTTTTCTTTTTTTCAATATTAATTTCTGCCATTACGATTAATGTTTAGGTTAAAAAATATTCACAAACAAAGCTTGGTTGTGTTTCTATTTAATAACCACAAAGAAATTGGAGTGTTTAAAAATTAAAATATAAAACATCACGGGTTCAGTTGTAATCATGAACGGTTATTGTGGATGACCAACATTTCCTTAGAGCTCTATAAATAAAGGTTCGTTTTCAAATCAACAAAGATCATTCTACCTGGAAGATGAGGTGTTTGGAAGCTTATTCAAAAGCCATACTCTGCAATTGCTTTTATCGTCTCCAGATCCGATTGATTGATAGGCATATCGCTCCAAGAGCAAAAGGAAACAAAACCGCCACTTTGCTTATCGCCAAACGGTTTCCAAAAGGCAGCAATGCGACCAAATTCGTTTAAGGCTAACGGGATAACTTTGCTTTTATCCGAAATTGAAGAACCCGGTGCATTAAACGAAGCAGGTAAATTCCATTCGAGACCTTCAGGAGTAGCCTTTGCGAAATAGGTTCCATAGTCCATATTTACATCAAAATCAATTTCCAATAAATCAATGGCATATTGCGGATTACTTCCTATTATATTCATTGCACCATCAACGGTCCACAGATTTGGGAAATAGTTAAGCCAGACTACTCTTCCTCCTGCTTCCATATACCTTTTCAACAGGCTTTGATTGGCATTTTCTCCGGAAACTGCTTTTGGCAAATACTGATGGGAAAATACTATTACACTTGCTTTTTGATCCTCTATTCTTTTCTCCATAAAGCTTTTAAGGGTAATTGTATCGAGCTTTTGATAACCATACTCTCGAAGGTAAGGTGCTATTTTCTTTTCTGACAACAATGGATGCTCATTCTCAAATTCAGGAAGGTAAACTGCTTTATATAATTCCCGACCCTCTTCAATAGCAATTAAATCACCATCATCATTGCCTATATAAATTACCCTCTGGTCCAGTAAAGGGGAGGATAATATAGAAGCTCCTGTTTGAATTTCCCAGTCCAGATCTCCTGACAGCTTGTTAAAACCGAATACCTTTCCATTAAAAGCCCCAACATAAACATTTTCTTCATCTATAGTCGGGGTTGAGTACACATAAGCATTACAATTGTAGTTCCAGAGCTCCTTGCCGGTCCAAAGATCAACAGCGGAAAAAAGCAATTTGTCTGACCAGCCTACATACACTATGTTATCACTTATAATAGGTGAACTACCTACCCAGGAAGTGCCATAGGAAAACCGCCATTTTTTCTTGAAGGTATCAGCATTTATACAATACAGTCCTCCATCTCTGGAGCCAAAAACCATCAAGTTATCTTGCAGCGCTGGTTTTGAAGTCAGGGAAGTCCTATCCCAGCCATAAACTTCTTCATAGAAGTCGACTCCCTCCGTTTTGTACTTTTTACTAAGCTTACCGTTTTTAATAGTTAGTGCGTATAAAAAACCATCAAAAGAAGGAACAAAAATATTTTCTCCTGATATGACTGGGGAAGCCCGGATTTTATCCTGAGTTTGGTACTGCCATTTAAGCTTGCCGGATTTAATATTGAGCGCATATAAATGATTGTCACCTGATCCGATATACACCATGCCCTCGTGAACAACAGGGGAAGCATCATAATAATCCCATCCCCAGGTATGCGGAGTTGGCTTTTGCATTTTGAATTTCCAGATCAGCTTACCATCTGCCAGATTCAGGGCGTAAACAGAATTGTCTCTGGAAGATACTATCAGGTAATTATTTGCGAGGGCTGGAGTTGAAGTAATAGCACCTGATGTTTTATAATGCCACACCTGTTCACCTGTTTCTTTTTCAACACAATAGACACCACCTTCTGAATTGCCAAAGTATACATGCCTCTCGTCGGAAACCAGGCCTCCTCGTATCGGAGCTTCGCTTTTAAATCGCCATTTAATCTGTGGATTTTCAATAGGCTTTGATTGTGAAAAAGCTAAAACGGATAAAAAAAGGAAGTATAATAACAGATATAAATCTTTCATTGAAAACTATTGATTTTGGTTAATTTAAAGCACATTTTTACATTGGCAATATAAAAATTCTGCTTGCTCAGATTCCTGAAAATATTGATCAAGATCATTCAAACCTGTTCAATTAGGTTCAGATTTTTTAAAACATAGTTGCTTCAAAGAAATGTGCTCTTTGGGAAGGCAGGTGATTAAGAAAGAAAGAAAGATTGATTGATGTGTATCAGTTCAAGTTTATGTATTTTAAAAATCCTTTAAATGACTGACGATCAGGAGGATATTATACTTCAACAAACACTTCTAGAGATAGAAAACCACTTAGGCTGGGCTCGGGGACTGGAGTGGTCTACCCAGGATTTCGCTGTTTTGAGTAAAAATATCTATGAAAAAACAGGAGTGGTCTTGAGCGTTACTACGCTTAAGAGAATCTGGGGAAAGGTGAATTATAAAAGCAAGCCAACTTCTGCCACTTTAAATGCGCTTGTGCAGTATATTGGCTATGCAAACTGGCAGTCTTATCGTAAAATTAAGTCACAGGAAATAAATACAGAACCTGTTGAAGCTGTTGGGAAAAAGATTGATGCCAAAAATAAAAATTCCAGTAAAAGAAAACTTTGGCTAATTGCTTCTGTAGTTTTAATCATTTCTTTAGCTTTTCTTCTCAACAGCTTTTTTCCAAGGCTTAAAGAAACACAGAGACAGAAATCTGCCAATGTTTATTCGTTTACAAGTAGAATGATGGTTTCAGAAGGAGTTCCCAATTCAGTGATATTCGAATATGATGCAACTGCAGCTGATCCTACCGACACTATTTATATTCAGCAGTCCTGGGATAAAAACCTGAGAAAGAGAGTCTCTTCAAAAGAAAAGATTCATCGTTCCCTTTACTACTACCCGGGATATTTTCAGGCAAAGCTTGTGGTAAATGATGAAATAGTCAAAGAACAGCCGCTTTATATAACCACAAAAGATTGGCTTCCTCTAATAGAGCAGGAGGGAAGTCCTGTTTATTTTGAAGCCAATGATGCCCTAAATACTCCCAACATCCTGCTTTTGTCTTTAGAGAAAATAGAAGCTAACAATATTCCCCTGCAACCCAAAACGCCCTGGGTTTCTTATTTCAATATCAGAGAATTTAAGGACATTAATACAGATGATTTTATTCTTGAAACAAGGATCAGACATGATTATAAGGAAGGTGCGGCTGCATGCCAGAATTCAGAAGTTCATATTTTATTTGAAGGAGGAGCATTCGTCATACCACTATCTGCTCCGGGTTGCGTTTCAGGACTCATGTTTTTTGACTCGAATGGACAAATAAAAGATACTTCTCCACTAGGTTGTGATCTTTCCAAATGGGTAAATATTGTTTGCAGAGTAAAAAACAAGCGTGGTCAGCTTTATATAGATGGTAAGCTTGCATATGATAATTTAAGCCTTAATCTGCCTCCTTTAAAAATAAAAGGCCTCAGGTTTCGGTTTCAGGGGACGGGGAGTGTGGAATTAGTAAAACTTTCAAAGGACAATGGCGAGGTGGTTTATGAAGATAATTTCTTAAAAAAGAACGTGAACTAAATCGTTTCTTACTTCTTGTAGGAAAAATTGCTCTGACCATACCCGATCATTTTACTTTTGAACAAATCAAGCTATTTATGGATTATCTTATCATCAATAAGTTAAATGTAGAAAATGAATATACAAGTTAATAGTAATAACCAGATAGAAGGGTCAGAAAGATTGTCTGAATTTGTAAGAAGCCATATTGAAAATGCTCTTAAAAATTTCAGTGACAAAGTTACAACTGTTGAAGTGCACTTGGGAGATGAAAATAGTAGCAAAGAGGGGCCGGCAGATAAAAGATGTATGATTGAAGCGCGTGTAGCCAAATTGCAGCCAATTGCTGTGAGCGATAATGCAGATACGCTGGAGCAGGCGATAACAGGTGCTGCAGGAAAAATTAAAAGGGCTATTGAGCATGCAATAGGTAAGATAAGACAATAAATTACCAGACTGAGGTAGATTAGAAGAGGATCAAGAGAATTAGAGTTGCGAAATAAATTTTCTTTTGCAATTTAAAACTAAGGCTTCCGAAGTTTTATCAGAATAAGCTTTGGAAGCATCATTTTCAGGCTCGAAAGAAAGGTTTGGCTGTAGTTTTGAGGGATCCCGGAACAGGTCCGGGAATGTGTGTTATGGATTGTTTTTACTTATTTAGGCCACAGTAAAACAGTAATAAGGTAGAATGATTCCCAGCGTAGACTAATAAATAGAAGCACGTTCCCGGATTTAATTCCGGGATCCCTTTGCTTTACCTGTGATTCAGGACGCTTATACTTCTATAAAAATATCTGACATTCCCAACTTTTCGCTTGATCCTTTTTAAGTGGCACCATTGATCTGCTTTCCCTCAAAAACCCGTAATAACCCCTTAAATTTGTAGAAATAAACTTTATTTGTGAAGATTTAGGAGTCTCATCAGTATCAATATTTCCCCTGTATGGTAGGCGGTATGTTCCACTATAAGCATTGCTTCTCTGAAAAGGGTTTGGCCATTTCCATATGTAAAAGCTTTGAAAAGATCCGTTGAAGGATCAAGGAGAAGGTCCGTAAATTCTTTTCGTTCCTTGAAATAAAGATCCACCATATCCCTCCACTCTGTTATATCTTTTGGTGCCACACTTTTCGGCCAATAGTCTTCAGGCCATTTATGAGATTGATAATCCGCATTTCTGGAGAAATCCAGCATATCCAGTTGTGCAAACCGTATATGATAAACCTGCTGCCAAATTGAATAGGGTAGTCCCTGAGGGATAATACCAACTTTCTCGAAGGGGATTTCATCTAAAAGCTCTCGGATAGGCGTAAATGCTTCCCCTCCTTCGAGATGTTTTACTAACTGCTCTCTCAGATAATGATTTGATGATTGCTCCATAAAAGAATATTTTACTTCATGTATTAATTGAATAGTTAATGCGCAAAAATATAATTATTAGAGAATTATAGATAATAAGAGACAGGCATCAGAGTCTCTTTTTTTCAGGCGGCTGAACTTCTTGTTACTTTTAAATCTAATACTGCACAAAAGGTTTAGCAAAAAAGGTACCCCGCTCACATACTCTTTATCAGAGGACTCTGAGTTTTATTTAAATACTTTGATTGATTTCTGAATGAAGGGATCATAAAAAGTATCAAATCTTCTTTACGTTACCCTAAGTCCGTCGCAGGAGATTTAAAGCGAAAGCAATGCTGACTTAGGGCAAAGAACTTTTAATTCCAATATTATCGAATTTAAAGTTTTAAACGAATATTTGTTTCCTTCATACACAATCTCAGGAAATTAGCTTAACTTACATAATATCGTATTAAATAAAAAAACTCAACACTATAAACTCGTTATTATGTCTAAGGAACGCAACGCTGAAAAGGTTACTAAAAAGGAACCTCAGAAGAATCTAAAAGAAAAGAGAGCTGATAAAAAAGCAAAGCAAGAGCAAAAGAAAAGATCCGAATAGTTTTGCCTATTCGCATTAAATTAAAGGTTGTTCAGCTTCTGTTGAGTAACCTTTT
>CAMPJM010000270.1 GCA_946886805.1 uncultured Flammeovirgaceae bacterium
AATTCTCCTTTCTTTGGTAAAGAGTTGACGGGAAAAGTGATGGGCGTTTTTAATCAAGGAAAATTCATTTTAGAGGAAAGCTTGATAAAGGTATCATGAAGCAGTCTCTCAAAACTGTAAAGCATTATTTATGAAAATCTCAAACCCACTTATTGCTGTACCTGTTAAATATGGTTTTGTAGGAGGGATGTTATCTATTCTGGTATTTGTTTTAGTGTATCAATTGGACAGAAATCCCCTTACAGTTTATGGGAATTTTGATTTCAGTTTTCTGCTTTTTCCAATATTTATTGCCTTTAGTTTAAAAGATTTCCGGGATAACTGGAACGATAAATCGATGAAATTTTGGCAAGGAATGACTATCGGGTTTATAAATTATAGTGCAATTGCGATTATTTCTGCTATTTTTATCTTTTTGTTTTTGACTTTCATTGATCATACCTTGTTAACTGAATATATTAGTGATCGTTCTTTATTAATAGTTGAAATGAAGGATGAAATGATCAAGACTATGGGGCAGGCCGTTTATGAAACAACCTATCGGGAAGTACAGGAAACTACCGCTTATGTAATAGCATTAGACGATTTTTTGAAAAAGGTTTTTATTGGATTATTTTTAACCATAATATTAAGTGTCATATTTAGAAAATAAACAGGTAAGGTTATGAATTCTGTACAAAAAGAAAATATCTTAAAATTTGGCTTACTGATAGGTATAATTAATATCATAATAGGGTTATTAATTTATATCGTAGACATCACTTTAATGGTTACCTGGTGGATAGGAATATCAATTTTAGTTATTAATTTCTGTTTGGTGCTTTATGCTGGCTTCTCTTATAGAAAATCATTAGGTGGTTTTCTATCCTTTAAGAATGCTTTCGTTTTTATATTTTTAACGCTTGTCTTATCAGGCTTTTTAGGCTTGCTATTTAATATGCTTTTATTCAATGTATTAGATCCAGGATTAGGAGAAGTTTTGACAGATGAATCAGTTAAACAAGTGGTGGCAATGATGGAAAGTTTTGGCACTCCTGAAGAAGACATAGATAGGGCTATGGAAGAAGCCAGGGCAAATGCCTCAGGTCAGTTTTCTCTGGTTGGGAGTATAAAAACTTACCTGTGGTCTTTTATTGGCTATGCTATAGGCGCATTGATTGCGGGGGCAATTGTAAAGAGGAAGAACCCTGAACTAGAATATTAAAAGGAGATCGCAACAAAATATGGATAAATTGGATATTTCAGTTATCGTTCCTTTGTATAATGAAGAGGAATCTATTACTGAATTGTGTGAGTGGATTGATCGGGTGATGTCTGAGAGAGGATTTTCTTATGAGGTTATATTGGTTGATGATGGTAGTACGGATACTTCCTGGGAGGTTATTAACGCTCTTACAAAAAGCAACAAAGCCGTCAAGGGAATTAGTTTTTCCAGGAATTACGGAAAATCTGCTGCTTTAAACACTGGTTTTGATTTTTGTTCAGGAAGCGTTGTAATTACCATGGATGCAGATCTTCAGGATAGCCCGGATGAAATTCCTGGCCTCTACCATCTGATTGCCAATGAGAAATATGATTTGGTTTCCGGCTGGAAAAAGAAACGTTACGACCCCATTAGTAAAACTATTCCTTCTAAATTCTTTAATTCTGTTACCAGTTTAATTTCCGGAATTGACATCCACGATTTTAATTGCGGGCTAAAGGCCTACCGGGCAAAAGTAGTAAAGAGTATTTCTATTTATGGGGAAATGCATAGATACATTCCGGTGATTGCAAAATGGAATGGTTTTATAAAAATAACAGAAAAACCGGTTCAACATAGGCCCAGGAAGTATGGTGAGACCAAATTTGGTATAGAGCGTTTTATTTTTGGTTTCCTTGATCTGTTATCAATCACGTTTGTGTTTAAATTCAAGAAGCGCCCCATGCACTTTTTTGGAACCTTGGGTACCTTATCGTTTCTGATGGGGCTTATTATTACAATAGGTATTATAGGTCAAAAGCTATACTACCTTTACCAAAACTGGGGAGCCCGAGATGTGACCAATCAACCTTTGTTTTTCCTTGCACTCGTTGCTTTAATTGTAGGAGTCCAGCTTTTTTTAGCGGGGTTTTTAGCAGAATTGATTACAATTAACTCCGGAAAGAAGAGTGACTATCTAATAGAAGAAAAAATAGGATTATAATTTTTGACAAAAGTAAATTATTTCATCATCCGGAAGCGCATAGCGTTTCCGGAAATTGCTATCGATTTCCTGCGCATAATCTTCTTCTGTTACATGAAACCCGCCCTTTTCAAGCCTTTGTTTATAATCTTTCCCGAACGTTCTTAAATGGTCGTTTTGTCCAAAGGCTTTTTCTCTGTCTGCGGGCTCGGTTATGCTTTTGTCTTCATAAGTCACGTCAAGTGTATAATCCATCGGTGATTGAATGATGGCCCATCCCCCTGGCTTTAAAACCCGGTGAAGCTCGGCCATACAATGTATATCATCTTCAACATGTTCCATCACATGGTTGCAGAACGTTACATCAAAAGTGTTTTCATCAAAAGGAATGTCATGTAAATCCATCTTTACTTTGGCTAACGGAGACTCTATGTCGGCAGTGATATAATCTAAATTAGACAACGCTTCAAATTTGTCTATAAAACACAATTCAGGGGCAACATGTAAAACCTTTAAATTGTCTTTAAAAAAATTGGTTTTATTCTTCAAAAAAAGCCACATCAATCTATGTCGCTCTAAAGTAAGGCAAGATGGGCACAAGGCGTTTTGGCGGCTGGTCATTCTTCCATAAGGCAAAAATTTTCGAAATGATTTTTTGCACACCGGGCATTCTACATTATCGCCTCTGTAGAAAACAGTAACTATTTTCAATACTATATGACTGAATAGTTGTAGATATTTTCTCGGAACTTTTCTTAAGAAGAAACTAATTATGTATTTCACGTGGCTATATAAATAATTACAATGAAATTCCTGTATAGTTATACGGGCTTATTTGCCGCAATTCAGCTTTGATTTCCTCACTTACAGGCAAGTTATTGATAAAGCTTTGCATGGTGGCCTCGGTTATCTTTTCATTTTTTCTGGTGAGGTCTTTAAGGGCTTCATACGGTTTTGGAAATCCCTCTCTTCTCAAGACCGTTTGGATCCCTTCTGCTACTACCGCCCAATTGTCATCTAAATCCTTTTTGATTGCTTCTTGATTTAATTCCAGTTTAGCCATTCCCTTTTTTAAAGATTCGAAGCCTATAAGGGTATGTGCTATTGGAACACCGATGTTCCTTAAAACAGTGGAGTCGGTAAGATCGCGCTGGAGCCTTGATATTGGAAGTTTGCCTGAAAGATGTTCAAAAATAGCATTGGCTATACCAAAATTGCCTTCGGCATTTTCAAAATCTATTGGGTTTACCTTATGAGGCATGGCGGAGGAGCCTATCTCTCCTTCTTTAATTTTTTGTTTAAAATAACCCATAGATATGTATTGCCAGATATCCCTTGCAAAATCTATGTATATGGTATTGATCCTTTTTAAGTTATCAAATATAGCCGCTAAATTATCGTAATGCTCTATCTGGGTGGTTGGATAGCTTCTCTCTAGTCCCAATCGGTTTTTTATGAAATTATTTCCAAATGTATTCCAATCAATTTGAGGGTAAGCTAGGTGATGTGCATTGAAATTACCAGTGGCACCTCCAAATTTTGCAGAATAGGGGATGTGCAATAAAAGTCCAAGTTGACGATTTACCCGCTCATAAAAAACCATCAGCTCTTTTCCCAAACGAGTAGGAGAAGCAGGTTGGCCGTGCGTCCTGGCCAACATAGGTTCTGCTTTATATTCGATTGCAATGTTATAAAGCATGTCCTGCACGTTTTCTAAAGTCATTAACAAGGATTCAAGCATGCCATCCTTCAATGATAATGGAATTGCCGTGTTGTTGATATCCTGGGAAGTAAGGCCAAAATGGATAAATTCTTTGTATTCCCCCAGAGAAATTTTATCAAAACATTCCTTTAAATAATACTCCACAGCTTTCACATCATGATTGGTGGTTTTTTCGATCTCCTTGATCTTTAGGGCTTCATTTTCATCGAAATCGGTTAAGATTTTTCTTAATGCAACGTATTTCTCAGGAGTAACACCTTTTAGTTGCGGTAGCGGCAACTCACATAAGGCAATAAAATACTCTATTTCAACTTTTACACGGTAGTATATAAGTCCATATTCCGAAAAATATTGAGCAATAGAAGTAACCTGTTTTCTGTACCTGCCATCTATAGGGGATATAGCAGTAAGTGCTTGTAAATTCATGATGTTGCCTTTTGATATCGAAGGTGCAAAAGTAAACATTTTTAATTGAATACCCTTTTTGGAGTGTTTTTTTGTAGGAATAAAAGCTGCTTTTGGATTTTTGACCGTGCGGAATGTAAGTTAATTTTCACACCAGTGTTAAGTTCAGTCATAAATTGCGGGAAAAGCAGTAGTTTGGTGCAGGTCAAGACACAAAAAATGAGCATAGCCATAGCCTATGTGAGGCTTTTTGTAACGCAGAGATGCGCCAAAAGGCACACTTATTTTCCCGTTGGTTTGTGCTTTCTTAACACTATGAAATTCTTTTGTTAATTTTAATGCTTTGTTGGTAACTTTGAGACTTTGAAGAGATAACATTTATTTCACCTGAACACAATAGATTTTTATTATCCATCAAATCCCGTGTAGATTTAAACCAGGAGTTTATATTATCTGTTATATAAATAATTAAAATGAGGTAAGACTTTCCTAATGACATTAGGATTAAATGACGCAAAAAAATCATGTTTAAATTCTTTAAGAATAGTAGCACAGAAAAAAAAGAAGAGCAAAAGAAGCAAAATTTGCATTATTATCAATTGAAGGTTCTTGAAATCATCCAAGAGACATCTGATGCTATCACTATAGTTTTTGAAGCACCACAAGGGGGATTATATTATAAAGCAGGACAATTTTTAACCTTGATTTCTAATATAGACGGAACAGAGATTAGGAGATCTTATTCTTTGTGCACCTCTACGCTCACTGATCAAAATCCGGCTGTGACCGTAAAGCGTGTAGACGGTGGCAGGATGTCTAATTTTTTAGCTGATTCTGTTAAAATAGGTGACACCATTAAAGTAATGGAGCCGATGGGTAAATTTACTACGGATCTTGACCCTGCAAAGAAAAGACACATTGTCCTTTTTGGTGGCGGCAGTGGCATTACCCCATTATTGGCGATCACCAAAGAAGTTTTACACGGGGAGCCTAACAGCATCATTTCCCTCGTATATGCCAACCGTAATATAGATACCATAATATTTAGAGAAAAACTTGAGACGATGCAGAGGGATTTTGAGGGGCGGTTTCATGTTATTCACATTCTAGATGATGCTCCATTGAACTGGCAGGGGCCTTCGGGTTTATTAAATCCTGAAAAGCTTAAAGAACTTATGGAAAGGATCCCTGATTGGGGAATTGAAAAGACCCAGTACCTGATGTGTGGACCTGAAGGAATGATGAACAATATAGATACCATTCTGGCTACCTTGAACATTCCAAAAGAAAATATATTCAGAGAAAGTTTTGTCGCAGGGATTACTCATAAAAAGGAAGTTGTTGTAGAGGCCGAGGATGACAGTATACCCAAAGCCCGTGAGGTAACTATAATTTATGACGGTGAGGAATATAAATTTACGGTAGAACCTGACAAAACTATTTTGGAAACAGCTTTGTCTAAGGATATTGATTTGCCTTACTCTTGCCAAAGTGGCTTATGCACCGCCTGTAGGGGGAAGTGCCTCTCAGGAAAAGTTAAATTAGATGAGGAAGAGGGGTTGTCTGAGGCCGAACTTAGCGAAGGTTATGTGCTTACTTGTGTTGGACATCCTCTATCTGACGACGTGGTAAT
>CAMPJM010000271.1 GCA_946886805.1 uncultured Flammeovirgaceae bacterium
AATTACCGGAGATGAAAAGTACATGCGGTTGGCTGAGCGTTTTTCGCACAGGGCGATCCTTGATCCGCTCATCGAGAAAAAGGATATGCTGACCGGATTGCATGCCAACACGCAAATCCCCAAAGTAATAGGTTTCAAAAGAATAGCTGACCTCGAGGAAAAACAGGAATGGAACGACGCTTCCAGGTTTTTTTGGAACATGATAGTGAACGAGCGCTCCGTTTCAATTGGAGGGAATAGCGTAAGGGAACATTTTCATCCAAAAGATGACTTTTCTTCCATGATATCCTCTGAACAAGGGCCGGAGACTTGCAACACTTATAACATGCTTCGTCTTAGCCACATGCTTTTTCTTACTGAGCCAAACGCATCCTATATGGATTATTATGAACGAGCACTTTACAACCATATTCTTTCCAGTCAGCATCCGGACGGTGGTTTTGTGTATTTTACCCCCATGAGGCCAAGGCATTACCGGGTATATTCGCAACCACATGAAACCTTCTGGTGCTGCGTTGGATCGGGGCTGGAAAATCATGCGAAATATGGTGAGATCATTTATGCGAAATCCGAAAACGATCTTTATGTTAATCTTTTTATACCATCAATACTTACCTGGGAGGAGAAGGGGTTAACACTAACTCAGCGAACCAATTTTCCGGAAGAAGAAACTTCAGAAATTAAAGTGGGTTTAGAAAAGCCATCGAAATTTTCTATCAGCCTGCGTCACCCCTCCTGGACAGAAAACTTTGAAATCCAGGTTAACGGGGTTCCGGTGGCTTATACACCCGATGCCTCTGGATACATCGAAGTGGAAAGAAAATGGCGCGATGGTGACCTACTATCAATTCGTTTTCCAATGAAAATTGCTTTGGAGCACCTTCCTGACGGCTCTTCCTGGGTTTCTATTTTGAAAGGACCTTTGGTGATGGCTGCGGTGACAGATTCAACCGATCTTGATGGTCTGTTTGCAAATGGCGAACGTATGGCGCATGTTGCCGCAGGTGATATGTACCCCATTGACGAAGCGCCTACCCTTGTTGCAAAGAATGATGCACAGATCTTATCGAACCTTGCCAATAATAGTGAGGGCAACTTAATATATCAGGGCGAAGTGTATCCTGCCGCTTACGAGGGTTTTAAGCTGGTGCCTTTTTACAAGGTACACGAAGCCCGTTATGTGATCTACTGGCCTGTGCTTGATGAAGAAGGCCTTGATAAGCATATGGCCGAAGTAAAGAAAAAGGAATCAGAGATGCTAGCCCTGGAAAAGCTTACTATCGACCATGTGGCGCCGGGGGAGCAGCAGCCGGAAACAGAGCATAATTTTAAGGGAGAGAAAACCGAGTCGGGTATTTATAAAGGCAGATTTTGGAGACATGCAAAGGGATGGTTCAGTTATGATCTGAGAAATAAAGATCGCGAGGCAAAGATATTAAGAGTCACCTACTCCGGTGAAGACAGCGGACGGAACTTTGATATACTAGTCAATGGGAACCTGCTTACCAGCGTCCATCTTGATGGTTCCAAGGGCGAGGGATTCTTTGATGCGGATTATGACATTTCTGAAGCGTTCGGCGAGAAGACCTCAAGTGATATTTTGGAGGTGAAATTTGTTGCACACGAAGGTTCAATTGCCGGAGGGATTTTTGATGTGCGGCTGCTGAAATGACATTTAGACCTAAGACCATCATGAATAAGGATAATTAATCGCTAAAAAATCTCTCCCAGACTTTTTGTAGGTCGTTCTCGGTGAGCGGTTTGTTCAAATAGCCACCTATGGTGGTTTCCTGTGCTATTTTTACATCTTCAGGATTCATTGAAGTTGTCAACATCACAATGATTACAGACGATCTGGCCTCAATTTCCAGTTTTTCAAATGCTGTCAGGAATTCAAAGCCGTTCATTACAGGCATATTAATATCGAGCAAAATGAGGTTTGGTAGACACTCTTGTGACCTCTGGCGCCGCTCTATCAATTCAAGCGCCTCTTTTCCGTTGCGGGCAATCAGGAGCTCATCGGTAAGATCCAGATCTTCCAACAGCATCTGGTTTACTATATTGGTAATATCGTCATCGTCGATCAGGAGTGTAAAAGCTATCTTTTTCATGAGAAACCGATTGTTTTGGTAAAAAAAATGATGTTAAGGGCTAATTGAGAAATAAGTTGTGAAGAATAGAGTTAGTTTTTTTGTTTTTTATTAAGGCATAAAATCTACGAATAGCCATAGCTATTTATCCGCCAGGCTGGCGGATTATAATGCAGAGAAAGAGCAAAAAACAAGTATAAACTCACAATTTATTTTTTTATAAGCCCCAAGGAAATTGATCGTCATCAGGACAACTGCCTTGATGAGTTTCCAATGTTAAAATATACTCGGAAAGTAGAGCCTTCACCCACCTGGCTTTCGACTTCAATCTTCCCGCCAGCATTGTCAATTATTTTTTTGACCATATACAGGCCCAAGCCTGATCCTTCTACATGGTCGTGCAAGCGCTTAAACATAGCGAAAATTTTAGAGCTGTCCGACATATTTATGCCCAGGCCGTTGTCCTGTACGCTAAGGACCACATACCCCACGGTCTGGGCGCAGGATATCCGCACAAGTGCAGTCCTTTCAGGAGATCGATATTTAAGTGCATTTGAAAGAAGATTATATATAATGCTGCGCAGGTTCTTATGGGAAAAGTGGAAAGACGGACAATGTTCGATGTCGGTCTCAAGACGCGCATTAGAGGACTGGATGATGGGTTCCAAATCAAGAATGACTTCCCGGATCGTGTCAAAAAGGCTGATCATGGATTCCTCCTGGCCGTTGTCTTTTTGTAGTTTGGTGATTTCGGTGAGATTGGATATGGTTCTTTTGAAGCGGTCTATCGAACCTTGCATCATATCGGTAATTCGTTGCGTCCGCTCATCCGCCAGGCTTTCCTTCGAAAGTGACCGCAGGAGTGCCTGTAGCAGTCCTTCAATATTGGAAATTGGGGCTTTAAGGTCGTGGGAGGCGGTGTAGATAAAATTATCCAGGTCGGCGTTTATTCGTACAAGCTGTTGATTGGAGTCGTAAAGTTCTTCATTACTTGCCCGCACTTCTTCATTGGCAGTAGCGAGTTCTTCATTAATCGCTGCCAATTCATCCGAGGCCGATTGTGCTCTCATCTCGCTATCTTCTGCACTTCTGCGGGCCAAAACCAAATCGTTTACCTCATAAGCAAACACAAGGATGCCATCGACTGTACCCTGTTCATCATAACGGGCCTGAAAAATGAAATTAAAATATATGTCTTCCGGGAGAGCTGCTTCCTGGCGCGCCAGAGGAACCAACAGCTCTTTCCCCTCGAACGTTTCTCCTGTCCGGTACACGTTCTGAAGGATTGTCCAAATAGGTTGGCCGTCTAGTTCGGGCAGTGCCTTTAACAAAGGTTTTCCTAAAAGGTCGCGCCCCGGAAACATTTGCTGATAGGAGGGATTGATCAGCTCAAACACCAGATCAGGTCCGTCCAAGATACAAATGGCTGCTGGGGCTTGCATAAAAAAACGTTCCAGCCGCGCCTTTTGATGTTCCACTTCTATCCGGCTCCTCAATTCGGTGATCGAACTCGCAATATGTCCTGCCAATAGCTGGTGAAAGTTTTGATAATCTTTGTTATATTCCATCCCCGGATTAATCCCTGAAATAAAAAACCCAAGAAGTTGGTCTTTTCCTGAGTGGAATACAGGGAGCACTATGGCTTGATTTAGACCCGATAAGTGGGAGCCGTTTGCCAAATTTCCCTCGCCCGATAAGCGCACCAACGCCGGCTCTTTGCTTTGTTGAACCTTTGCAAATGGCCACTCTTCTGCAGCGTCCGATGAACCAATTACTATTCGATGAGGCGCTATTTCCGGTGAAAGCTCCTTAGAACCCCCCTTTAGTGTAGCCTCAATGCCATTTTCATCGAGCTGGTAAATTAAGCTGAATGGAACATCGAGCGGGTTGTTTTCCAATACTTCACATACCTTTTGGCAAATGTATTCTTCGCGTTGCAGTCCGTCCAAGGACTCGGTGATATCTTTGATTGTTTTCAATCGACGCTTGGCCAGTACCGTTTCAGTAACTTCGTTACAGGCGCAGAAGATCCCGTTTACCTGTCCATCGTCATCGGAAATAGAACTGTAGGAAAAAGTCCAGTAGGTATCTTCCATGAAGCCTTTCCTGTTCAAGGGAATCAATAGCTCTTCAGCATAAAATGCATCCCCTCCGTTCAAGATTTCTTCAACCACCCCGCTTATCTGCTTCCAAATCTCGCCCCACATCTCAGTAGCTTTTGCGCCCAAAGCATGTGGGTGCTTGTCGCCCAGAGCAGGCAGATAAGGATCGTTGTGAAACATGTATAGCTCCTTTGTCCACCAGATGAACATTGGATGGGCAGAATTTAGCATTATGCGCAAACCGCTTTTCAAGCTCATGGGCCATTGGTCAGGGGATCCCAGTGGATGAGATTCCCAATCATACTTGAGCATCAATGATCCCATTTGTCCCCCTCCCGCAAAAAGGTTGTTTGAGGAAAAATTAATTGAGTTAAAAGTCATCAATAAGTTTTACGGTATAAAAATAATAGAAGTTTAAAAGGAATAATTTAGTCGAGGATAGTTTTCATGTACAAAAAACCATTACGACAGCAATAATCTATTGTTCTAATTAATTTTTAAGGCATTTGTTTCGATAAAGCGATCTTCGACACTTCTTCGGCAGTGATTTCCTGACTTTGTTCTTCAATAGATATACTATGAAATTGTCGTTTTCCACTAATTGAAAACTGTAGCCAAGAAATTCAAGGAGAGCTGACTCATCAACAAAAAATACCTCCTAAAAATAAAATCGCTCTAACACGAGGATGTGTTTCGAGCGATTTTTTTCAACCAGCTATGGAAGCCATAAAGATAAGTGAAATTAAAGAAATTTTAAAATACGATTTGAAATAAATTTTTAATAACCTGAGTTCTATTCTGATTCACACCAAACCCAAATAGAACGTCATCTCGGAAATCTTCTTTTTATTAAAAAAAAAAAGAAAATTATCCGTGATCTCCTTATTGTTTTGTATGTCATGCCGGAAAATTAATCGAATTCAGGTTAAAAGGATTCTAGAACGCCGGGGAAGTAGGAGGGGACACAGAAAAATAGCCTTTAAGACCTTCCGAATTAAACGAAACACGGCTCCCGATCATTAGTGTCTGTCCGTATGGACGGATGAGTAGTTCACTAAAGCGTCTTTCACTTTTAAAAATGGATTTTCCTAGGGCACTATCGCAGAAAATAGTTCTAAAATTAAAGGATCAATTATACAGCCTTGTTTATAGCGGTTTTGAGCCACCAACCGTTGCAAATACTTCATCTATATATTCGGAAAATTTAATTCTTATTGTAAATTGTTCTAAATATTCCCCATGTGAAATTATCTAAATTAATATTCACCCTTATCTAATTCTCTTCGAATTCAGATAATCGCCCAAACTTCATTGATCGATAGTGAACAGAAATTAAACTGGCAATAGCCGAATATTTTTACTTTCTTACATTAATTTTACGCATCGAACCTTCTTGGCGGGATAGCAATGCTATTAAGTTAAGGCGATTTATCCTTCTCTCTTCGAGGAGAAGGATCGAGAGCCTGCCCCGGAGCATTTCGGGGATGAGGTGTTTTAAAAGCTTAACTTAATAGCATTGGAGTATGGAATGGCAGTAATTTTTCCGTTCACATTGAAACAAATAAATTAGTCTACAGATTCTAAAGTCTCCTGTCTAACATCTAACGTCTCCCGTCTAACATCTAAAACCCAAAACCCAAAACCTAAAATCCAAAACCCAATCACGTTTTCTGTTTCTTTTTTTTAGCGGCAGGGAAAAGAATAT
>CAMPJM010000272.1 GCA_946886805.1 uncultured Flammeovirgaceae bacterium
ATGATGTATTTGTTGTTACAGATGCATGTGGCAGTGTGACCAAAGAAGCCCATGACATGGCGGTGCTTCGAATGGTTCAGGCCGGTATAGTACCAATAAATTGGATGGCAGTAGCCGCAGAATGGCAGCGAGATTGGGCTCGTATGAAAACAGCGACTAAATTATCTGAAGTTTTTCTAGAGCATGGTGGTGCAAGTGGTATTGCTTTAGCTTGGGAGCTGCAGCTTCTGGCAACGCATGCTGAAAGTGCTGATTATTAGCTGTTGAATTATAGATGGGATTAAACTAAAGGCTGTGTTATATTTTTTGCACGGTCTTTAGCTATCTATTGAATAGATTCTTAGGTAAAAAATAATGATACAAAAAAGGTTAATTATATGAATAATGATTTAGCACTCCTTATGGAAGAAAATCTGGCTCAAGTATGGAGCCAACCGGACACGTTCGCCAGAATGCAATCCATCCAAACTATCTATTCTGTTGATAGCAGTTTAAATCATGTAGGACATCAAACAACAGGGTATGAGGCGATCAATCAAAGTGTAAATAATGTGCTGGCAAATATGCCTATTGATTTTTCTTTTTTTAGACTTAAACCAGTCGTAATCAACAATAATTTGGGCAGGTTAATCTGGGGAATGGGTCCAAATATAGAATCACTTGTTGCCACAGGAATGGATGTCGCTTTCTTTGAAGGTGGGAAAATAAAATTACTATATGTATTCCTTGGCTAATCAAAATTGAGATATGAAAAAGAAAACCAGTTTTTCTACAAAAGGACATCGAGCTGATATGGGTGACTTAACAATTTATCGATTATTAGCGAATAGATATACTGACGCTGTTGGTCCATTAGTATTTTTAGACCATATAATCACGAAAGTGCATTCATCGCCTTTAAATGGTGGGACTGGAGGACATCCACACCGAGGCATAGCTACATTAAGCTATATTATAGAAGGAGAAGATGAGCATTTCGACAGTGCCGGGAATTTTGCAAAAGTATATTCCGGTGGAATTCAATGGATGAAAGCCGGAAATGGGATTATCCATGATGAAACATTAAATGTAGATTCTCGGACAGGCGGCAATCATACCCATGCCTTTCAAATTTGGATTAATCTTCCTTTCAAGAATAAAACTGAAAAGCCGGAATATTTAGCGATTCAAAGTAATGAAGTGCCACATAAGGAATTATCAAGTGATGGTGGTTGGATAAAAGTAATAGTTGGTAATTTCGAAGATTTGAATTCTAACATAACCGATTATTCAAAGCAGTTTTTATATCATATTCAACTTAAGCCGGGTAAAAATTTCACCATTTCCATTGACGACAAAGTTAAGGTTGCTGCATTCATACCAAGTAAGAATGCGATACTTAACGATGTTGAATTCCAAGCAGGAGAATTTATAGAATTTGACAGAACTGTCGGTGAGATAGTGATCGAAAATAAACTTCAGGAAAACACCAATATCATCTTATTTGGTGGAGAACCTTATACAGAACCTATTGTTGCCGAAGGTCCATTTATGATGAACAGTTCTGCTGAAATAGCAGAAGCTTACCGTGACTTTTATGCCTGGAAATATGGCATGATCAATTATCAAAAAGAAAACTAACAGAATAAAAAGAAAATGGAAAATAAAGAAATCGTATTGCGGGCAATGGATGAATTGTTTCACGAAAAAGACAGTACAGCCATAGAGCGATATTGGCATGAATCCTACCAGCAGCACAACCCATCGATGATAAATGGTCATGAGGGGCTTAAAAATCTCCTACCCATGTTAGATTCAAATTTTAAGTGGGAGCCCGGCATAATGGTGGAAGAGAATGATATCGTAATTACGCATAGCCTAGTACATGGATGGGGTCCGAAGCCTGTTATTGTTGTAGATATTTTCCGCCTTGATGACGGGAAAATAGCTGAACATTGGGATGTTGTACAAGAAGAAATTCCGGCATCTATATCTGCTAATGGTAATGCTATGACTTCTTTTAAATAAATCTAAGACGTATTCTAATGAAAAATAAATTAACAGGTAACCGATATTTAATGGACGTAGGGGTTCTGAAAACGGAGCTATTCTTTGAAGTGGATGAATCCATGGTTTTTACAGTCATAGAAGGTGGCTCTTTAACCGAAAATGGTTATTCGGAAAGAGTGGAAACCACAATTGCTGAAATTCGCCCACAAGTATATATGGTTGCATGGAAGGAAGCTTCAGGTGCTACAGTAACTCACGTTGAAGACCACGAAAACGGAATTATATACAGTAATGCAACATTGCCAGATGGTAGCTTTTATAAAATGAAGGGCACGATACAACCTTTACAAATTAAGAACTAAAAGAAAAGAAAATGGAATTATTAGAAGCATTAAAGTGGCGATATGCCACAAAAAAATTCAGCAATAAAAGAGTATCGGATGAAGATTTGGATAAAATAAGCAAAGCAATTAATCTTTCTGCTTCTTCAGTTGGAATGCAAACGTACAGACTTTTTGTTATTGATGACCCATCATTAAAAAAGGAATTAGGTGAAGGGTCGTTTAATTCACAGATTGCTGAATCTTCACACCTTTTGGTATTTGCTGCATTTGATTCAATTAGCCAGGAAACTATTGAAAACTATATTCAATTTGTTGCTAAAGAAAGAGATCAACCAATTGCACAATTGGAGGATTTTAAGAATGCCGTCGGTAGTAGTCTTTTAGCACGAACCGATGAAGAAAATTTTATATGGTCAAGTAAACAAGCGTACATAGGTTTAGGGACCGGATTAATTGCTGCCGCAACTTTGAAAATAGATGCCACACCGATGGAAGGGTTTGATCCGGAAAAATTTGACAGGTTACTAGGATTAAAAGAGAAAAAGCTCAAAAGTGTGGTTTTACTGGCGTTAGGATATCGTGATGAAGAAAACGATTATTTAGCCAAGCTTAAAAAAGTAAGGATACCAATCCAAGAGTTTGCTACTATGCTTAATTAAAACAGGTAAGGATTGACTGACCGAGTTTGTCTGTTTCGTTTATAATAACCTTGTAATAGTTGTGGGAAACTCAAAGGGCTATTTCTTAAAAAATGTATTCAGTAGGTTATAAAGTCATTACAGGCAAACAGCTTACTTCATTTGTAGCTCAGCTCACGGTAGCTAATACACAACTGTTACAATACAAGTACCGCTACATAATTGATTTAAGCTTGATTTGAGTGCAAATATTTGATTTTCAACCTCATGAAAGCTTTAAACTTTTAACCTTAAACTGTTTAATTATTTAAAATAACAATAAAAAACATTCCAATGAAAAATTTAGATTCATTGTTAAAACCGTTCAAGCACAAAAAATTAGAGCTTAAAAACCGCTTCATAATGGCACCGATGACCCGCTCATTTTCTGCGGATGGTGTACCTACCAGTGCTATGGCCGAGTATTATCAACGTCGAGTCCTTGGCGAAGTAGGTCTTATAATTACTGAAGGAACCGTAATCGATAGGGTGCCTTCTAAAAATCAACAGAACATTCCTGATTTTTATGGTCAAAAGGCGCTTCAAGGATGGGAGGATGTTTTAGAATCTGTCCATTCTGAAAAAGGAAAGATTGCACCACAATTGTGGCACGTCGGCAATTTGCCTTATGACGACTGGCGAGCAAAAGTACCTTTTGAAGGGCCTGCTGAAATGACTATTAAAGATATTGAAGATACGGTTGTCGCTTTCGCGAAAGCGGCAAGAGACGCCAAAGACCTTGGATTCGATGCTTTGGAAATTCACGGCGCACACGGATATCTCATCGATCAATTTTTTTGGAAAGAAACGAATACACGTACCGATGAATATGGAGGTAATAGCATTAAAGAGCGCAACCGTTTTGCAGTCGAGGTAATCAAGGCAATGAGAAAGGCAGTAGGGCCGGATTTTGTCATTTTAATGCGTCTTTCCCAATGGAAACAACAGGATTTCACAGTAAAGATTGCGCACACACCCAGGGAGCTTGAAGAATGGGTTCTACCTTTGGCTGAAGCAGGGGTGGATATTTTCCACGGATCGCAACGCCGTTACTGGGAACCAGAATTTGAAGGTTCTGACCTTAATTTTGCAGGATGGTTGAAAAAAGTAACAGGACAGCCAACAATAACCGTAGGTTCAGTGGGGCTTTCTGGGGACTTTATGGACGCTTTTTCAGGAAAAGGTTCAAAAATGACAGGAATCGATCAACTAATACGCCGTTATAATCGCGGAGATTTCGATTTGGTTGCCGTAGGTCGCTCCATTTTGCAGGATCCCAACTGGGTCAAAAAAGTACAGCAGCACAAATGGAAGGATTTGAAGAATTTTGATCCGTCGAGTATTGCCACGCTTCAATAATTTTATTCGGCGGCGAACCCTATACCGAACCCATTGCGGCTGAAGGTCACTTTGTGATGAACAGCAAGGCTGATATAGCGAAAGCATATCGGGACTATTTTGCCGGAAAACACGGCGAAATCCATCCCAAAAAAGAAGTGGATATATTGAACATTGAACAAGATAGGTGGATAACACCCACCGGAGCACATGCATCATTAACCACAAAATATTATGGAAATAGGAATAGATAGTTTTGCATCGGCAACATATGGCAGTAGCACACTTAGCAGTGTTGATGCCATGGAACAGTTACTGGATAGGATTTCTGCTGCCGATGAAGCAGGCCTGGATGTTTTTGGCATTGGAGAACACCATAAAAAAGAGTTTTTGGATTCTGCCCCGGCAGTAATCCTTTCGGCTGCCGCCGCCAGAACAAAACGCATTCGCCTTAACAGTGCGGTTACCGTATTAAGTACTTCTGACCCTGTGCGTGTTTACCAAAGTTTTGCCACCATTGACCTTATTTCCAAAGGGCGTGCAGAACTGGTGGTGGGCCGTGGATCTGCAATAGAAGCTTATCCATTGTTCGGATTTAGCCTCAATGATTATGACGCACTGTTTAAAGAGAAACTGGATTTACTGTTGCAGATCCGGGATAAGGAATTTATCACATGGTCGGGCAGATTCAGACCGTCGCTAAATAACCAACCCATTTACCCACGAGCTTTGCAGGAAAACTTGCCGATATGGCTAGGGGTAGGCGGCACTCCTGAGTCTTTTATACGAGCAGGTTCTTTAGGCATTCCCTTAATGGTAGCGGTTATCGGTGGAGAAACAGAACGCTTTCGCCCCTTGGTAGACCTGTACCGCAAAGCAGGACGAAAAGCTGGCTTTTCACCGGACAGGCTAAAGGTAGGACTGCATTCGCCCGGCTATGTAGCAGCGAGCGAGGAACAGGCGATAGCAGATTACTATCCCGGTTATGCAGAGTTGTGGACAAAACTGGGAAAAGAACGAGGATGGCCACCGGTAACGCGACAGCAATTCAATTCATTGACTGCTCCCAAAGGAGTACTGGTGGTTGGTGGGCCGGAACGGGTTGCAGAAAAATTGCTTCGGCACATAGTAAAGCGTTAGGTGGTATAGACCGGTTCACCTTTCAAATGGATAATGCTGGCTTATCGCACCAGCAATTATTACAGTCAATCGAATTGATCGGAAAAAAGGTTATTCCGCTTATTAGGCAGTAAGTATAAAGACTTTAAAATAATGCCAAATTTATGGCAACCTTATCTAAATGATTAGCTGTATAAAACATCATTGATTAGAAATCAAAATTTCTCAAAACAATTTTTTCAACGTTTTAATTAAACATTTAACTTAAATATATTATTATGAAAGCAGCAATATTAAACGAATTCGGTTCTTTTGAAAGTTTTAAAATAACAGAAATACCAACGCCAAAACCAAAATTGAAAGAAGTTTTAGTAAAGGTTCTTGCCTCTTCCGTCAATCCATTGGATTTTCAAGTCCGTCGTGGAG
>CAMPJM010000273.1 GCA_946886805.1 uncultured Flammeovirgaceae bacterium
GTTTTAAAAGGGAAGCAATAGAAGGAAAGCTGAAATATTCTAAAAAAGTGGATCATGAATAAAAAGATATACATTGACAATTTTGAAATTTCTGCTCAAGGAAAAATATTTATTATAGCAGAATTGTCTGCAAATCATAATGGTAGCCTTGAAACTGCCCTAAAAACAATCAAAGCAGCGAAACGTGCAGGGGCAGATGCCATAAAACTGCAAACCTATACGGCCGATACCATTACACTGGATGTTAAAACCGATGATTTTAAGCTAAAACAGGGGACCATCTGGGATGGGAAATATTTATATGACCTCTATCAAGAAGCCTATACCCCGTGGGAATGGCACGATCAATTGTTTAAAGCAGCGAAGGAGGAGGGGCTTATCTGCTTTTCTTCCCCCTTTGATAATACAGCCGTTGACCTACTAGAGTCCTTGAGCACACCCGCTTATAAAATTGCTTCCTTTGAAATAACAGACATTCCTTTGATTGAATATACTGCTTCCAAAGGAAAGCCAATTATTATTTCCACCGGAATAGCTGGTAAGGAAGATATAGCCTTGGCTATAGAAACATGTAAAAGAGCAGGGAATGAGCAAATAATTCTATTAAAATGCACTTCTAGTTACCCTGCCCCCATTAATGAGGCAAACATGGCGATGGTTCCGGACCTCGCCCAAAGGTTCGGCGTACTAAGCGGGCTATCAGATCACACTATGGGAATAACAGTACCCATTGTGGCCGCCACTTTGGGGGCCAAAGTAATTGAAAAACATTTTATCCTTGACCGATCTATAGGAGGACCTGATGCATCCTTCTCCTTAAACGAGGCAGAGTTTACCGCAATGGTCAAAGCCGTAAGGGAGGCAGAATCAGCAGTAGGAACAGTAGATTATACTTTAACCGAAAAACAGCTAAAAGGAAGGGAATTTTCCAGATCTTTGTACGTGGTGAAGGATATAAAGGCTGGTGAGGTAATTACAGAAGAAAATGTGAGATCTGTGCGGCCTGGATATGGCTTACATCCCAAGTTTTATAGGGAGGTATTGGGGAGGAAGGTGAATAGGGATTTGAGAATGGGAACCTCTCTGAATTTGGAGTTGATAGATGATTTCTAGATTTAAATTATAGTCGTTTCACTCATGAAAAAAATTATCCCCTAAATTATATTTACTTTTGCACAAGTTAATTACATTTTGACTGTTGAAGATAATAATCAATTATAGCAGAGGATGAAATAAATGTAATATCTTTAAAGAAATGCATAATCAAGGAAGATTTTAACCAATGATAAATATCGAATACTAGATTTAATTATAAAGAAAAAACAGCTAAGATAGGATGAAGATAGGATTATACTTAATGAACAAAAAGGGATTATTTGTCTTACAAGCTTTAGTAGATAATGGTTACTCAAATTATGTCGGATATGTTGTTTCTTCCAAAGACCCTGGCCTTATAGATGATTCTTATAACGACATACTCGATTTATGTAATAATAATAAAATAAATTTCTCTGACAGGAAAAATAAGATGTTACCTCTCGTTGACTACAAATTAGCAATAGGTTGGAGATGGTTAATTAGTGAATATGAAAACCTAATTGTATTACATGATTCTATTCTTCCACGTTATAGAGGATTTGCTCCTTTGGTCAATTCTCTAATTAACGGAGAAAAAGAAATTGGTGTTACTGCTCTCTGGGCAGATCAAGATTATGACCAGGGTGATATAATTGTTCAACAAAAAGAACAAATTAATTACCCAATTAAGATTCAAGTAGCGATTCAAAAAATTTCAAAATTATATACTAACATAGTACTTGAAATATTTAGTAAAGTTCGATCTAATGAGAAATTGATATCTAAGCCACAGGAAGAATCAGAAGCAACTTATAGTATTTGGCGAGATCAAGATGATTACAAAATTAACTGGACACAACCCGCTGATTATATAAAAAGATTCATTGATGCAGTGGGATATCCCTATCAAGGAGCTCAATCCGAGATTGTTGGTGGAGAATCAATCATAATAGATGATGCACTTGTTTTAAACGATTTAACTTTAGAATTAAGACATCCTGGCAAAATAATACGATTAAACGATGGTAGTCCGGTGGTAATATGTGGACGAGGATTGATTCAGCTTAACAAGGTTAGAAAATTAGATGGTGAAGAGATAAAGTTGACAAAATTAAGGACAAGATTTAATATCCATTAAAGAACATGAGAATTCCATTTAATAAACCTTTTCTAACAGGCAAAGAAGCTCACTATATTTATCAGGCGGTGTATTCAGGTAAAATATCAGGTAATGGTACATATACTCAAAAATGTCAAAAATTTTTTGAAGACAAATATGGATTTTTAAAAACCTTATTAACCACTTCATGTACTGATGCATTAGAAATGGCAGCTATATTAGCAAACATTAAACCAGGAGACGAAGTGATTGTACCATCATATACATTTGTCTCCACCGCTTTAGCTTTTGTTAGAAATGGAGCTAAAATTATTTTTGCAGATAGTAATAATAACAATCCTAATATGGATGTTAATACGATTGAACAATTAATTACGTCCCGAACAAAAGCGATCGTACCCGTACATTATGCAGGTATATCATGTGATATGGGAGCAATAATGATATTGGCGGAAAAATATAACCTATTAGTTATCGAAGATGCTGCACAAGCCATTGATTCGTTTTATTATGACCGACCTCTTGGAGGGATTGGCCACTTATCCGCTTTTTCATTTCATGAAACTAAAAATATAATTGCTGGAGAGGGAGGCATGCTAGTCGTTAATGATGACCGTTTTTTAAAAAGATCAGAAATAATATGGGAGAAGGGAACAAATAGAACAGAATTTTTCAGAGGTGAAGTAAATAAATATGGTTGGGTAGATATCGGATCTTCATTTTTACCTTCAGAGATTGTAGCGGCCTTTTTATACGCTCAACTTGAAAATTTAACTGATATTCAATATAGAAGGAAACAAATTTGGAAATTATACCATCAACACCTTTCCCCCCTTGAATTTGAAGGCTATATAAAATTGCCATTTTTACCACCTTATGCAAGCAACAATGGCCATATGTTCTATATAATTTGCAATGATGGAAGAACACGAAATGAACTGTTATCTTTTTTAAAAGATCATGGTATTTTGGCAGTCTTCCATTATTTGAGTTTGCATAATAGTGAATTCTATAGTCCAAAGCATGACGGTAGGTCGCTACCTAATTCTGATTATTTCACGGAGTGTCTTATACGTTTACCCTTCTATCTTGAACTTGAAGATGAGCAAATAATTGAAGTATCAGAAGTAGTAAAAAAATTTTTTAAATGATATTACACCTTGTTGAAGATCAGAAGGTCATAAATAGAACCATTTCTCTTTTTGAAAAAGTAAACCCAGGGAACAACAGATTTCTTGTTGAAATACCTGAAGACCACCATACACTGAAATATGTCCAATATTCAAACTCTACTGTTTGTGCGGTGTACGGAACAAAAACTTATTGGGATATTGTAGGTGATGTTTCACAATATGAGGCGGTCATTTTTCATGATCTTACACTCAATAAATGTAAATTTATATACAAGTTTATCCAAATTAATACTCCCTTTGTCTGGATATTATGGGGTGCGGATCTTTATAGCTATTTAGCAGAAGAAAAAGGTTATAAACTATATTTGTGGAAACCAAATGTATGGAATTTTAAACTGAGGTGGCTTTTCAGAGATAAATTAAGTACCTTTCTTCGTAAAATCAAAAAAAGATTAAAAAACCAAATACCATCTAATTTGTTATACAGAACCGCATATAAAAGAATTAATTACTGTTGCATATTTAATAAAGGTGATTATGAATTATTAATAAAATACACTGATTCTAATGCCAAATGGTTTTGGTTTAATTATTATCCAATTGACACAATACTAGGGAAAGACCTAAGAAACAAAAGAATCAATGGAGACAATATCATTGTGGGTAACTCAGGCTCAATTACAGGAAATCATGTACCTGCATTTAAATTACTCAAATCCTTAAATACTCAAAATAAAAAGATAATAGTTCCATTAAGCTATGGAAATCTTTCTTATTGTGACCTTTTAATAAAGAAAGGAAATAAGATAATAGGAGAAAATTTTCTGCCCATAACAGACTTTTTGCCTCTGCATGAATACAACAATATTTTATGTTCAGCAAGTATAGTAATTATGTTTCAATTGCGACAAGAAGCTGTTGGAAATATTCTAATTTCGCTATATTTAGGATCAAAAGTTTATCTACAAGAAGAAAACAACTTGTTTAAATACTTTAATTCTATTGGAATTAAAGTATTTTCTGTAAAAAAAGATTTAACAACGAATAATCCTGAAGCATTTGATCCATTGCCAGGGGAGTATCAGATACAGAATAGAAAAAGAATATTTTCAGAGTTTAATGAAAAGAGAATTATTTCTAAAACCAAGATGTTACTTGAAGAAGTCATTAAAAAATGACACTAAGGGAACAAGCGGTAAAAGGAGTAAAATGGACTAGTATCTCTGCTGCGGTAGGTGCAAGTACGCAATTACTACAATTAGTTATTTTAACACGATATCTGTCCCCAGAAGATTTCGGCTTAATGTCTTTAGCACTTGTGGCAATTGGCTTCTCTCAAATTTTCTTAGATATGGGAGTTTCAAATGCAATAATCCACAAGCAAATAATTACTAAAAACGAACTTGACACACTGTACATACTTAATATATGTGCAGGAACAGCTATTTTTTGTGGATTATTTTTTGCAGCACCCTTATTAGCTGATTTTTATAATGAGCCTGAACTAAAATCAATTATTAGATGGACGGGCTTATCTTTTCTTATTCAACCTTTCGGTCAACAATTTTTAGTACTACTCAAAAAGGAACTTCAGTTTAATGAAATAGCGAAAAGAGATATTTTATCAAAGTTCATCTCTTTATTGGTGGCTGTTGCTTTGGCTACAAATAATGGAGGAGTGTATTCCCTTGTGTTTGCCAATATCAGTGCTGCATGTGTTTCTACTGCTTTGCTTCTTTCAATAGGGCTAAAACATCACCGTCCTTCTTTTTTCTTTAAGTTCAGCTTAGTAAAACAAAGTTTAAGGTTTGGATTATATCAAATGGGAGAAAATTGTATAAACTATTTTAACACGCAATTTGATAGTATTTTAATAGGTAAATTAATTGGAATTGAGGCGTTAGGAATTTATGATATTGCTAAAAACATAGCTATGCGACCAGCAAAGATAATAAATCCTATTATCACTCAAATAACCTTTCCTGTTCTTGCAAAGATGCAACATAACCTAAGCAATGTAAAAAAAACTTATCTTAAAACCATTAATTATTTAGCTTCGATTAATTTTCCAATTTATGTTTTCATAGGAGTTTTCGCGGAACCAATAATATTAATTCTTTTTGGAGACAAATGGGTGGCTGCTATACCAATACTACGAATTCTATCTATTTATGGGATGATTCGATCAACAGGAAATCCAATAGGTGCTTTACTTTTAGCTAGAGGTAGGGCAGATTTAGGTTTCTATTGGAATCTAGGATTATTTTTTTTAATTCCAATTGTAATTTACTTAGGAAGCAGTTTTGGATTAGCTGGAATAGCTTCTACATTGGCTGCACTACAATTAGGTCTCTTAGTTCCAGCTTGGAGAATACTAATTAAAAAATGTTGCGGTGCTGGGTTTAATGAATATTTTGAACAAATAATACGACCTCTTTTACTTTCAATGTTGCAAAGTTTGTGTTATTTCGGAGTATTATACTTCCTAAATGAGGCTACTTCCCAGTTAATAATAGGTACTATTTTGATGATTTCTACAGGATTGTATCTAAATAAGATCTG